>CAYUBU010000451.1:0-6200 GCA_964443105.1 uncultured Nitrospirota bacterium | reverse complement strand
GATATTTCCTCCCATCATATTGCAGAACTGTTTGGTAATAACCAGTCCCAAACCGGTCCCGTCATATTTTTTCCCTGCCTGTGATTTAACCTGGGAAAAAGGCTGGAACAGTTTTGACATCTGCTCCTCGGTCATGCCGATACCCGTATCTTCTACCCGCAGGTCCAGCCAATCATGATGCTTTCCTGCGTCCCTGGAGGCATTTAGCGTGACAACACCTTGTTCCGTGAACTTGCAGGCATTGCTGAGAAGATTAAAAAGCATCTGCCGCACCCGGGTCTGATCAGCGTACATCTGGCCCAGGTTCTCTTGGCAATTGATTCTCAAACTGTTTTCATATTTCATGGCCAGGGGTTCAACCGTACTCGCCACTTCATTCACCATGGCTGCCACATCAAACAACACAGGCATTAATTCAAGCTTGCCGGCCTCAATCTTCGAGAGATCAAGAATATCGTTGATGAGTGCAAGCAGGTGTAGGCCCGATATGCGGATCTTCTTCAGGTCGGGCATGAACCCATCCTGCTTTCTGTCTTCAGCCTCTTCCATCAGTATCTCACTGTAACCGATGATAACATTCAGTGGCGTGCGCAGCTCGTGGCTGACATTGGCAAGGAATTCGGACTTGAAATTACTGGCCCTTTCGATCTGGTGGTAGAGTCCCACCAGTTCCTCACTCATGCGATTTAAGTGTTCAGCGAGATCCCCCAGTTCATCACGGTTCGGCACCGTGATGCGGTGCGAGAAATCTCCCGACGAGATCCGGGCCAGGAGTGCATCCATCTTCATGACCGGCCCCATAAGGGACCGGGAAATGGCATACCCCAGAAGAAGGGCCAGCCCGACACTTGCGAGGCCAAAACTGATTACCATCCGTCGCGACACCTCATAGGATTTGCGACTCTCGTCACCCTTTGCCACCATGTCAGCTTCCGCCCTGTTCACCATCTCGTTGGTTAATCGTTCAAGGCGGTCAGACAAGGGACGCGCCTGCGTATGCCTGAGTTCCATGGCGTCGTGAACTCTTCCTGCCCGGGTCAGTTCCACCACCTGGGTCACCACCCGGATCAACTGCTCGTGCTCCTTCTGAATCCGTTCGAAAAGCTCTGCCTCGTCCTTTGACACAAACTGCACCCGCTCAAGGTCATATCGATACTGGTTCAGCTGCCGGAGAGCGCTTTCAAGCATCTGCTCATTAGGGGTCAGAAGCGCGGTGGTGATACTGTAGAGCTGACTGGTGGTATCGTGTTGTAGTTGACGATAGGCGGCAATCTTGCGCTGCAGATTCAAAAAAGCCTCGGTTCGCTGGTTGGATTCGCTCAGCACGACCAGTCCTAAACCACCGAAGGCAATAAGCACTGCCACAATTGCCAGGAAGGCCCCGAGCAGCTTGGCATGCACCGTGGCCGGAGCCATGGCCACCAGGCGAGGCAGCCATGGCATCCTGGTCACCTCATTCCCTGCCCCCACTTGTCCTTTCACCTCCGTACGCTGCTGCTTCATACGTATTTGATATTGAGTTCTTTCTTTAACGACTCCAGAAAACGCCAGTCGGTATTCTGATCAATGACATCCTGGGGATTTGCCTCGATAATCCCCAGTTCCCGAAGTCGTAACGCGTAGAATCGGATCGTGTCCTCCGGATTGTAATCCCGCCATTTTTCGTAGGGAATATCCCTGAGCGACTCCACCACATAATCATACTCAGAGGCTTTACGGACCTCCTTTTCAATCAGACGCCGGGCAGATGCCTCGGGATCACGGGCCACAATATCGTTGGCCCTCATAATTGAACGGAGCGCCCGTTTGGTTGCCACAGGATTTTTGCGGATAAAGTCCCGCCCGCCGACCATCATGCAGCAGAAATACTGGGACCATGGCCGGTCGACATTGGTGTTGACCAGGACATGGCCGATATTTTTTGCCCGAAGTTCCTGGGCCGCCGGCGGAAATGAAATGAAGCCATCTAACTTGCCCTCGGCGAACAGTTTCTTTCCCTCAGCCATGGGGACCCAGGCGTAGTTGATATCCTTGTCAGGATCGAGTCCCACATAGGCGACAATGGTTTTGAAGAAAATATGAGGCCCTGATCCAGGATTGCTCCAGGCCCAAACCGTCTTGCCCTTGAGATCCCGTACAGACTTCACCCGGTCGCTTCCAAGCAGATAATAACAGCCTACATGGAGCCCTGAAATAACAACGCCCATATCTCCCAGCTCAAGATTACTGAGGAGCCTTGCGGAAAATGCCACGGAGAGGTCCACCTCGCCTGATGCCAGGTGCTCAGTTACCGTCATCCCCTTGTCCCGCTTTACATACTGTACATCCGTAAATCCCTCTTTATGGAGCAGTTCTTCCGCCATATACTGTGGGGCCCAGCAGGCCGGCTTCATCTGCGAAAGCCTGATCGTCGTGGTTTCCGGCGGTGGCTCGGCAGCCGCTATTTCATAATCCAACCCCAGATAAGCGGCAGCACCGGTCAGCGCCGCTCTTTTCATAAACTCCCGACGGCTTAACTCATCCAATATACCCCTTTGCATAATAGCCCCCTTGTCGCGGTAGGTTGGCAAGAACCATCAGGAGAACACAAACCTCCAATGGGTACAAACGACTGGAATTTTCTTTCGCAAGCACACGAAGATAAGCTCTGCTCCCCCTGCTGCAATCAACCCAAACCAAGCTTGGCCGGACAACAAGCAGAGATGGAAAGAGTAAAGGAGCAATCAGCCGGCTCTTGCGAGGAACCGATACTGAGTTCACTGTCTGTGAGGTGCGCACATAAAGAAACCAGGAGGTCTCTCCGGAGGGAAAAGCGAGCAAAAAATGGCAGAATGGTCTAGGAGAACCCCTATGTCCCCTTCAATACTACTTGAATACTAGTTGTAACTAACCACCGTTCTAATGATCTGTCAAGATGTGGGGGGAAAGAACATCAGATTGACACGCAGTTAATTGACGTTCAGGCGTAAAATATGCCCATCTTCTAAACGACGGGGCCGCCTTCCACTCTCAAACAGTCGGGTCCGGTAATTAAAAAAAATATGCCCTTTCAGACCGCATTGTGTACGGACAGCAAACAGGCATATCGGCACCGTATACGGGTCCTCTGCAAGCCATGTCTCAACTTCTCCGGGTTTTCGTTTCGGCCCTGCCTTATGGTTGCTTATCCTTATCAGCGAACGAACAAACTGACCAGCCAGATAAACCAAACACCGGTAACTGCGACATAGACGGAAAGATAAAACTCAATATTTCTGGCCGCCAAGAATTTTTTGTTTCTCATGATGGTCCTCCTGAAAGGGCTATGGCTGTCTTGTACAACTCGTAACAGCAAAGATGATGCCAGAGCGCCTTTAATGCAAAAAACACTTATAATTCAATTCGTTGTGGGATGATTGGGGTCACATGAAGCAAGACAGGCGCTTCATCCATTGTAAACCTTGTTTGCAATGGAGAACTTTTTTGAGGCCAACTTGCTGATTTTACGAAACTTATAAATAATGCAAACCTGATTTGCAGGGCGCAACGGTGTTTACACTATTTTAGACAGGGAAAAGAAAGAGTCTCTTCCTTCGCCGTTTCGTAATGAAAGGCTGGTGTGATACGGCTGCGTTTTTTTCGCCGAGGAACTGCCGCGGTAGGTCGTCCCCTCTTCCCCCGAAAACCATATTGTAACGCCAGACATCATCTTTTTCCTTCTTTCCTGGTGCATAGCCACAGCAAAGACATGCGCGGCACGGACGGAGTAGCAGATGATTGTAAGAGCAACGATTCGCTCTTCATCCAGACGCCCCTGTAATCTATGAAGTCGAGTCGACCTCGCCTGACTCAAAAGATAACATGATCGCAGCACAGGTATCACCGGGCAGTGATGTAGCGCCATCTTGATGCGGAATAATCTTTCTCCATACTTTCATCGAAATCGTTAAAGAAGACATATTGAACTTCACTCACGGTTCCTTCAACAGCAAAAGCCTTGACAAGTCTGTTATCCATGGAGATCACATGAATATAACCGTCACTGCTGATACAACATGGCGGTACCGTGTCATCATCTGTCGCATAGAGCAGGGTCATATAGTCATCATGCCGTGATATTGTTGATGGAGGGAAATCGGTTATCAACTCGTCTGCATTTTGCTGTCGTTTGATTTTTCCAGAAAACAAGTCATGGATCACCGGATGGTACTGATAGAGATGGCTGTAAACGATTCTTCTTTCCCGGCCCATCCCATAAACATAAGCACTTGCCGCGATGAGGATAATCGCCGCGACAGTGATACTTATAGCAGATGCGATTTTTCGTTTACGATGGTTAATGGATTCCATAAAGTTCCATTTCTTGCCATTCCCCCATGGGTAAGATGCCGAGCAGTTTCGAGACTTGCAGCTTGTCACCGCCGGTTTGGCGCGACCCATCCTGGATAGATGCTATCTACAGTTCCTGCTCTTTTTCAGGCATTGATGAAGTGGATGGACTCTTTGCAACAGATGGCGAGTGCGATTTTTTCCGTTCGTCTTGCAACTGACTCTCTGCATCCTCGATAAGTATTGCCCTGTACCCGATAATGGCATTACATGGGCAAGTAGTTCATGGCCTAAATTGGAATGATAAACAACAGGAATTTGCTTTCACAAGCATGTCAGGAAAATACCGCAGGAATGGGGTTCTGTCAATAAAGCTGACCGATGTCACATATTTTCTTAGAATATACTATCTTTTGAATTGCCTGGACTCGAAAAGGCAGCAGCGATGCTGACCAAGGCTCAGCGAGCTGAGACCAATGAAACATTCCTCTCATTTCGAAGCCCTACGCGACGGATCGCATAGGGCTTCAACCAGCATCGAGCCCCATTTCATGCGGGGTTGCGGGCAGGGTGACCCACGGGGGGTACACCACAAGTTCTTCTTTCTTCAAGAATCAGACCTCTACCAAGACGAGCGGTTCAACCTTAGCGATGGACTGAAAATCTCTGTCCTTTGCAAGCAAAGCAAGTTTGTTTTCCACGGCCACAACAGCAATCATACAGTCAATCGTGCTTCTGATTGTATAGCCCGCCCTCCTGCATTTCCTGTAGATTCCTGCTGCATGCAGGAACGAGGCAAGTCCATCAAGAGAATAGATTGGGAACTCCTTGAGATAGGCTCTTACTTTCCTATATTCTGCATCAGACCGGATGCCCTGTAGGATTTCTGTGACAATGATTTCAGTAAGGCATAGATCCTGTTCTTCTTCCAAAAGTCTGTGAAGCAGTCTTCTGTGGGAAGACCTGCTTCCTGTAAGAAAGTCGATCCAGACGCTTGTGTCCACAAGGATCATACCCGGCTCTTTCTCATACGGTCCAGAGACCCTTCCCAGATTACTTTTCCTTCAAGTTCAAGGAGGCCTTTTCGTTTCTTCCGCCGAATAAGTTCTTTCAAAGCATAGTGGACCAATTCCTTCTTGGTCTTTAGTTTGGTCACCTTAAGCCCTTGTTTAATCAGGTCATCATCCAAGTCAATATTTGTTCTAGCCATAATTAACCCTCCGTTATTTATACACATAAACTACATAATTTATGTGTATGTGTCAAGGGCTCATTTTTAAGCAATAACGGCCTAAGCTGGTCCCCATGCGCGACGATAACGTGGAGCTGGTTGAGTTATTGCCAAGAGGCGAGCCGAAGGACTTCTTCTTCCGGCACAAGAGAGGCAAACAGTTCGGGGTGAATTATCTCTTTGAGTGGTGGCCAGCCAAGGCGAAGCTTGGAGCCAAATATGAAACTTTGAGGATATAGCCCGGCTTCGCTTTTCAGCTACGCCGCGGCAGTCTTTGCTTCTCGCTAGGCTCCAAGCGAAGACTGGAAGCGGGCGTGCAGAAATCTGGGCATCGAAGGGGTGGACTTATATGGCGGCACCCGCCACAGCTCGGCCATTGCGCTGAAGAAATACAGAACACCGGAGGAGATCAAGCGGGCGACGATGCACTCGACGAATAAAGCGTTTGAGAGGTACTTCTGGCTTGCCGAGGCGTAGCTTGAAGCTTTGCGTAAAGCGAAGACTGGATCGAGACGGGGGATTTGCGGGAGATTTATAGGGATACGGTGAGCCGCGGGATGGCATGGTATGTGAGGGGCGAGAGGGAGAGGTGAGCAATCGCTTGCCGTGGGCCAACCACCGGTAGCCCTTCATACCCTTATTTGATGGTCACGATACTGGC
>CAYUBU010000450.1:0-8728 GCA_964443105.1 uncultured Nitrospirota bacterium | reverse complement strand
CGAGCGTGCCCGGCGAGCGAGGCCAGAAGGCCGACGCCCACGATTTTGACAGTCTTCACCGGCAGCGTTTTTCCACCGTGTACAATACCCGAAATCTGGAGCGCCCCATCTTCTATATTATCAAACCGATCATGAATGAACCGGTCTGTTACCCCTGTCACGGCAACAACCCCAATCAGATCAACGGGCTTCTCGACGTGGAAGTCTCCATGGGAAAAGTTCATCAGCGGGTCTCGACGCTCAGACAGTTCATGATGACGTCGGCCGCGGCCACCCTCGCCGCCCTAGTCCTGGCCATTCTCTATCTCATGTCCCACCTAGTGAGCAATCCGATACAGAAGCTGGTCACCACCATAGGGAAGGCGGAACGGGGAGACCTGTCTGCCAGAGTTGAGCCTGACAATACCCGGGAGTTCAGGGAGTTGGGTCAAAATTTCAATTCCATGATTTCCAAACTGGAAAAGGCCCAGGAAGATTTGAAGCATCTTCATGAAACGCAGATGGAGCGGGTCGACCGTTTCGCCACCATCGGCGAGTTGGCTGCGGGCATCGCCCACGAGATCAGGAATCCCATTGCAGGAATCGGCGGGGCCATCCAGGTATTAACAGACGAGTTGGCACCCAACGACCACCGCCGTGAGATTTTCGCGGAGATTCTGAATCAGATTGACCGGATCGACCAAGATGTCAAGGATCTGCTGAGCTATGCCAGAACCGCCAAACCGACCCTCGTCGAGTCGGACATCAACAAGGTGGTACAGCAGGTACTCTTCCTCGTCCGCGACCGGGCGTCGCAACAGGAGGTGCATGTCGACGTCAATCTCGACGAAAGCCTCCCGGAAATAGAAATCGACGACAAGCAGATCCAGCAGGTGCTTGTCAACCTGGCACTCAACGGGATCCAGGCCATGCCCGAGGGCGGCTCCCTCACACTGGCCACAGGCCTTCGCAACAGCCCTAACGGATCTCAATTCGTGGAAATCGAAGTGCAGGACTCAGGCAAAGGGATACCGCCTGAAATCATGCGCAAGATATTTACGCCTTTTTTTACGACCCGGCATACCGGCACCGGCCTCGGCCTTCCCATCAGCCAGAAGATCGTTCACCAGCACGAGGGGAGGATCGAGGTAAAAAGCGAGCCGGGCCAGGGAACATCTTTTAAGATCCTTCTTCCTCTATCGAGGAAGAGTGCCACCGTCTAGGACTGGAAAATATGGGTATGAATCGTCGCTCCTCGACCCGGATCCCCCTTGCCGTCAGCGTCGCCTACTGGGTGGAAGAGCAAAAACGGGAAGAAGCCTACGTGGTCGAGGCCGTCAACGTGGCCGAAGGCGGTATTTTTCTGAAAACCGACCTTCCCCTGGGACTAGGAACGGAGGTACATCTCGAATTTTGTATTCCCGGAAGCGAGCAAGAACTGCAGGTAGTGGGCAAGGTTGTCTGGTCCAAGGAAGAAATCATCGGAGAAGAGAAACGGGTCGTCGGTAAGGGGATTCGTTTCACCGAATGCAACGATCTGACGAGAAAGCAGTTGTCGGAGTATATGGAAATTAGCACAGAGGAAATGGAGTAATGGAGAGAACGAGAACCGGTTTCATGATGAGATTGTGTTTCCTCCTGATAGGATGTTCTCTCACTGTGGGGAACGGTGCCGGGTGCAGCCAGAAAGAAGCGGGTCTCTCTCCGGGTGAAAAGATGACTATTTCCGGCTCTGCATCAGCCCTACCGACGGTGCGCCTACTCGCCCGGGCCTACCAAGCCAGGAACCCCCGGGACGAGATACAATTCCTCCCGGCGGTCCATTCCAGCGGCGGAGCCTTGGGGGCTGCCGACGGAACTTTTGATATGGGTGTCATATCCCGGGAACTCACGGCAGAAGAGGAGAAGCATCGGTTCTGCACCTATCCCTTTGCCAAGGATTTGCTGGTCTTCGCCACCCATCCCGGAGTGGGCGTGGAGGATATCTCCATGAGAGAACTCCTCGACATCTATGCCGGGAAAATCACCAACTGGAAAGATCTGGGCGGACCGGATCTGGACATCGTCGTCTTAGACCGGCCCAAACATACTTCCGCCAAGCTTGCCCTTGAGGACACAATCTTCAACAAGCCATTCCAAGTCACCGAGGCGTCCATTGAACTGGAGCGTCCAGATCAAATGGTCGAATCTCTCCTGAACATTCCCGGCACTATCGGCTATACGTCGTTCAGCGATCTCTTTATCCGGGATATTAAACTCGGCATCCTCCATCTGGACGGCATGACACCCCGGGTTGAGAATCTGGAGCAGGAGGGAAAAGCGCAGACTTCCCGGACGTACGCCTTTGTACTCAAGGACCGCCCGTCGGGGTTGGCCAGACGATTTATCGATTTTGTCTATGGTGCCCAGGGTCAGGAGATTATCCGGTCAAAAGGTCTCGCCCCCGCCCATAGGGAAATCGTGGCCGCTTTTGTGCCTGCCGTCAACATTATTGAACAGGAGACCCGGTATCTCGCGCTCTTTCAATATCTCTCACAGAGAATCGGTGTTCCCATCAGAGTGAAATACGCGGCCAGCTACGCCCAGGTTGTACAGGACTTTTCCTCCAAGAAGATCGACGCCGCCTTTCTCGGAAGCTTCGCCTACGCCCTCGTCAACGCCAGGACCCCCCTGTCGATTCTCGGCCGTCCCGAAATTCGGGGCCAGTCGTATTACACGGGAATCCTGTTCGTGAGAAGAGACAGCCGGATCAATCATATCGAAGAACTGCGGAACAAAACCTTCTGCTTCGTCGACAAAGCAACCACCGCCGGCTACATCTTCCCTCTGCTCTACTTGAAGAACCAGGGGATAAGCCGTCCGGAGGAGTTCTTTGGAAAAATCTTCTTCTCCGGAAGTCACGATGCATCGGTGCTGAGCGTTCTCAACGGCGACGCCGATGCCGGTGTAGCCAAAGATCTCGTGCTCATGGAGGCCGGCGAGAAGGACCCGAGAATCGCCCTCGATCTCGTCATGATCGCCACGTCTCCACCTGTACCGACCAATGGACTCTGTGTAAGAAAGAATCTGGACTGGGACCTGAAAGAGGACCTCCAGAAGATTCTACTTGAAATGGACCGCGACACCGGTGCGGGCGAAGTATTGAAGCGTCTGGGAGCGTCCCGATTTCTCCCCACCACCGATGACGACTACAAGAACCTCTATGAGATGGTTCGCAAACTGGATATCGATCTAAAAACCTTTGACCTTGGCACGGCCAAGGATTCAGAGGGCGAAGGATCCTGAAACGATGAAACCAAACCATCATCTGCCGACTTGGTGAGCATATGTCTTCTCTAACGTCCAAATGTAAAAAAAGTATCCGCGCGAAAATTCTGATCCCCTTTGTGCTGATCATTGTTGTTGCCTTTCTCCTGGGCACCTTCAACTTCATCCATGTCATGTCGGGGGTTCTGGAATCCAATATTGACACCCAGGTCCACACCCTGGCCCAAAGCGTATCGGAACGTTTCCGCCAGCAGGAACAGCGTATCGTCTTCCACGCCCAGAACATGGCAGAGACGAAAACCCTCGCTGATCGCATCCTTAATACCAACCAGGTTCGCATACTTCAAATTCAGCAGCTGCAGGCGTTGCGCTCGGAACAGATACGCTTTCTCGGCATCTACAGGAACGATGTCAACCCCGACGACCCCATCTTCCCCCTCATCAAAGCCGGGCTGAGAGGGATACGGATTACAGCGCTGGTCCCGGGCATGGGCCCCGAGGGGAACACCGTGTACCTTGCAGGTGTGGCTCCCGTACCCAGCGACGATCAGATCCGGGAGGTTGTCCTCCTCGGGACCGAGTTGAACAGCGCCTATATGAACGATCTCACCCGGCGTCCCGGCGCCGAAATTGTTTTGTTCGATTCAGAGGGCCAGGCGGTGGCGGGATCGCTGGAAGACCTGTCCACGCTTCAGCAGGCCTTCTCGAAAGGCGCCCTGCTGACTATTGCCGCCGGAGAATCGCCGCTTCGTTCAAAGCAGCTGGAGACACTCGAAGTCGGCGGCACCCCCTTCAAATCAATGACGATCCCCTTCATAGTCAATTACGAATCAGCCGGCACCATTGCCCTCATGTCACCGATCCAGTCTTTCATATCAACCCGGCGTCTCCTGGTCGCGGAGGCATTCATTTATGCGTCGTCAACCATCATCATTATGAGCATCTTATACCTGCTCATCATACGGGGGATCACCACCCCCCTTAAAGCCTTGGAGGAGGCTTCCCGGGAAATGATGCGCGGGAAACCCGTGGACGCGGTGGTTCCTGCTTCCGAGGATGAGGTCGGCGCCCTTTCCCGTTCTTTTAATCAGATGGTCCACGCTCTTCAAACCCGGGAAAAAGAGCTCGTACGCAAGGCACAGGATTTCCAAAACAAGAAGGAAGAACTCGATTCCATTCTCCAGCACATGGCCGACGGTGTGGTGGTGCAGAACAAGAATTACGGAATTGAATATATGAACGCAGCAGCCGTTGCAAACTTCGGCCACCACGTCGGAGAAAAATGCTACGAGGCACTCCACGGAAGGAACACGCCCTGTCAACCGTGCTCCATCGAGGAAATTCTCCACAACAATGAGCCCCTTTTTCAGTACACCGCGGAAGATCGACAGGGGAGATCGTTCGAGGTGATCTCCCAGCCCCTACGGGACGGGGAGGATGTCACCAAGATCATCACCCTGTGGCGGGACGTCACGGAGCGGATCCGCCGATTCGAAGAAGAGAAGAAGATCGGGCAGAAGATACAGGAGGAGCGACTCAACGCCGTCCGCCAGGTGGTCGTCAGCATCAAGCACGGGATCAACAATTCGCTCACCGCCATTTTCGGGTCTCTGACGCTCTTGAAGCAGGACGACCAGGCTCTTTCTCCGGAGAACAGGGAGGTGATCAAACTCCTTGAATCGGGTGCCACAAATATCCGGGACACCATTGTCAAGCTCTCTAAAATCAGCGACCCCGTGGTCACTGAATATGTGGACGACATCTCCATGATCGACCTGGAGAAGTCCTCTGAGCCCGCGCAAAAAATGCGGCATAAGCCGCCGACAGAACCATGAAAGGAGTTTTGAGTCATGGCACAGGCACGAATCCTCGTCGTGGATGACGAGAAACTGATCCGCTGGTCTCTCAGGGAAAACCTGGAGAAACTGAACTACGATGTCCTCACCGCAGCCACGGGTGAAGAAGCCCTGGAAATCATTAATGAGGAATTCCCCGATTTAATTCTTCAGGACATCAAGCTTCCGGGCCTTAGCGGACTGGAAATACTGGAACGGGTCAAAAAACTCCGTCAGGAATCTCTGGTTGTCATGATGACGGCCTACGGGGACATCAACACCTCGGTGAAAGCCATGAAGCTGGGGGCCTACGATTTTGTTGAAAAACCTTTCGATTTCGACAAGCTCAAACTCACGGTGGCCAAAGCCCTTGACACTGTCCATCTTAAAGAAGAGGTCAGTGTCTACAAGAACCAGGCAAGAGCCATATACGACAGGGACAACATTATCGGCGACACACCGGCCATGAAGACCATCCTGAACATGGTTAAGAAAATCTCGAAAAGTGATGCCACAACCGTGCTCCTGCAGGGTGAGAGCGGCACGGGAAAAGACGTCATCTCCAAAGCGATTCATTATTCGAGCCGCAGGGCGGAGAAACCCTACATGGAGATCAACTGCACCTCGCTGCCCGAGACCCTCATTGAAAGCGAACTCTTCGGACACGAGAAAGGCGCTTATACCGATGCCAAGACCATGAAAAAGGGCCTTTTTGAACTGGCCGATGGCGGTACCGTCCTGCTCGATGAGATTGGCGATATGCCCATGAGCACCCAGGCCAAACTTCTCAGGGTCATTGAAAACAAAACTTTTAAACGCCTGGGCGGCGTCAAGGATATTGTTGTCGAGCTCCGGATCATTGCGGCCACCAACAAAGACATAAAGGCCGCAGCGGAAGAGGGATCATTCCGGCAAGATCTTTACTATCGTTTGAAAGTGTTTCCCATCTTTCTACCCGCCCTCTGTGAACGGAAACAAGACATCCCTCTACTCGCACAGCATTTCATAGAGACTTTTAATCGGGAGTTTAAGAAGAACATACAGGGGATGTCTCCGGAAGCCGAGGCAATGATGCTGGAATACGACTGGCCCGGCAATGTGCGGGAACTCAAGAATGTTCTCGAGCGAGCCATTATTCTGGAAAGTGAGGATATCATTCTCCCCGAGCATCTTCCTGGCGAAATCAGGAAGCCGGAAGAAGCCCATGGATCACAGTCCTGCACCGTGAGACTGCCTTCAACGGGCATATCACTCGATGAGCTGGAAAAGGAACTGATTCAGCAGGCCCTGGTATGCGCTGATGGCAACCAGGTTCACGCGGCTAAACTGCTAAAAATGAGTCGAGATACCCTCCGGTACCGTATGAAAAAATATGAACTACTCTGAGACCTTCAGACCATCAGGATGCATCCATCGCCAGGGTCCTGTCCTTTCCCATCACTCTTTTCTCCCTCCTCGGTGAGATAAGACCCTGTCCTGATAAACATCGAAGCCGCAGCACTGTCGTCTATAAGGATTAAGAAAGAAATTGGCATGGGGTACAGATTTTCATTGAGTAAATCGATCTTTGCCATTATACTATAGATAAAAATCAAGGCTGATGATCCAGCCTCCTTGAAACACGGGCTGGGATTGCAAACTTCACCATCGTATCAGTATCGGCGACGTCTTCATGGAAGGCGTCTTATCGTGCAGGAGGAGGGGTACTCACAGTGCGACGATGCTTATTGGTTGTGGATGACGAAAAACTGGTGCGCTGGACGATCGAGCAATGCATGAACAAAGAGGCATTCAGAGTCCTCTCTGCCAGCAACGTTATGGAAGCGCTCGGGAAACTTGAGAAAGAACAGGTGGACGTCATCATTACCGATCTGGTGATGCCCGAGCTTAGTGGCATTGAAATGGCACGCCGAGCAAAGACGATCCGTCCGGCGACAAAGATTATCATGATGACAGCCTACGGTACACTTCTGGACAGGCAGGAGGCCAGGCAGGCCGGCATTTCCCGCTTCATCGAAAAGCCTTTCCTAATCACCGACGTTAAGAATGTGGTTTCCCAGGTCCTGGCCGAGTGATACCCTCGCCCCGTGTAAACACCGTGACAGTTGTCGCAACCGCCAACGCCTATATCCCCATATTCCTGATAAGCTAAAATGTCTGGGAGCCAGACAAAAAAGGCAACCAGAGCAAGGATCCTCACTGACAGAACCGTCGCTTTTTTCAAAAGTCTTTCATGCCTCCCTTTCTCCGTATGGAAATGTGTCATCACATATTCCTACGGAATCACCCCCCTCGGCCTATTACTTTTCTAGCGCCACTCACCAATCGGTGCATGAAAGCCGGCGGTTTGTCGGTGCTTCGGCAGAAGCCATCTGTCTGCAGCCCACGCCAGCGAAGCGCCGCTGACTTGAACCCATTCCCTGTAATCGAGATTCTGGCCCTTTGCAGTGAACCCCAAAGAGGACGGGCCCAAGAAACTCCAGAAAGGACTGATATGCTAACCCTTTCGTCGCTTCTTGAGCCCAAATCCTGCACACATCGGTGTGAGGAACCACGTCCCATTCGACGTGAGGTCTGATCAAAATACCACGAAAATTGCAGAGGAAGGGGCAGTGCCCCTTCCTCTGTAAAGGAATACTACCTCACGTTGGTCGTTGCCGTAGCAGTGTCTATATCGGGATCATCGTCCGCTATGGTCACCGTCCAGTTGATTGTTCCTGCCACGGTCGGCGTGAAAGGTGGAAATCCAAACCTGCTCCGCCCATTGCCCGCCAAGTCAAAGACCATGCGGGTCTGGTTGTAGACTTCTACACCGTTCTGAATGCCGATGAGGGTTGCCGGCCTCATCTCATCTCCACCGCCATTGGGGTTCTCCACGGTCAGCTGGAGCCTACTGATCTCTCTCCCGACCCTGGCACTGTTGGACACCCGGAAGCGTGCGATGTCAAGGTCAACGAGAACTTTGCAATCATTGCCACAGGTAGCAGATGTTTCCTGTCCCTCACAAAGTGCGTCACCGCAGCAAGCCGACACTCTCGGAGCAACACGGCAGAAGAAACCATTCGTGGTACATCCGTCAAACAGGACTTCGCTGAAATTGGGTTTGCCATCCGCGAAAAGCGCAAATCCACACTTGTAGCCAGGGTCTGTAGGATCGGTGGAACCGCAATTGAACTGAGTACCACCCGAGTCACTCCCTGCACAGTCAGCCGGGCAGGTAATGAAATCCTCCCCGTCGCCCGTTTCGCACAGTTTGTTGCCGCAAAGGGCTCCGCTCACCTTCGCACAATCATTGGGGCAACTCTCGCAGTCTTCGTCAACTTCGCAGATTCCGTTGTTGTTGCAGAGTGCCGGATCATGGGTAACCTGGAGCTGCCGCATCATCTCGTGGTCCTCATGGTCGAGCAGATGGCAGTGATAGGCGTACTTCCCCACATAGTCTTCAAACCTCATGATGACCCTTACCCGCTCTCCGGGCGAGACCCTGACTGTGTCTTTCCATGTGTTCAGCTCATGGGGTGCAAGGGGTTCACACTGCCCACCACCAACGGGGCAGCGGTCCAGAACCTGGAACTTGACCAGATGTACGTGCATGGGGTGCATCATGTCCGAGGCGTTGATGAACTCCCAGATCTCTGTCTGATCTT
>CAYUBU010000449.1:0-9688 GCA_964443105.1 uncultured Nitrospirota bacterium | reverse complement strand
CCCTGGCCTGCGATTTTCGGGTCATGGTTCAAGGGGCGCGACTCAAACAGGGGTTTACCAGCAACGGGCTTTGCATCGATGCCGGCGGTACGTTTATGCTCCCCCGGCTCGTCGGAACGGCCCGGGCCCTTGAAATTGCGGCTTTTGATGAGCCGATCTCTGCGGAGCAGGCCGCAGCCTGGGGACTGGTGACCCGCGTTGTGGAAGATTCGGAGCTCCTCAGTACAGCCGGCCGCATGTTATCCGACCTCTTCCGGAAATCGCTTCACTCCTTTTCCTGGTCCAAGCGGCTCTTGAATAACGCCTTGGAAACGTCCCTGGAAACACAACTTGAGCGGGAACACCTGGGCCTGATCAGCTGCGCGCTGCACCCCGACGGCGTGGAGGGGATGAAGGCCTTTCTGGAAAAACGAACGCCGAGTTTTAATATCAGGTCTAATCCATGAGGCGACTGCCAGGTTCTATCGATAACGAAAGCGATTTGAAGGCACGAAGCCGATCAATGGGGGCGGGGCATTTTTGTCTTGCCATTCATAGAGACCTGACATTAAAATAGAGCGGATTCAACGAGTTAAGAAAGTCCGATCCCATCTGCCGCGAATCCCATCCAAAGAGGGCCGGGAAAAATCTCCCACGCCCTGGGAGCGGCAGAAGACAGAAGTATCCCTATAACGGAAAAACGGTGCGATATTTTCTCAAAGACAAATCGCCGGGGAGGGGAACACCGCTTGCCGTGATGCTGGTCTCCGTCATCCCGCTGCTGGCCATGGCCGTCGGGTTCAGCGCTGTTTGCGCCGCGGCTCCCTGGGGGAGAGTGGACACTCCCAAACTGGCTGTCGACTCCCCGCCAGGCGCCACGGCGCCGAAAGCGGAATCGTGGCAATGGGCGTCGGCGGCCCCCGATGAGTTAGGATTTAATTCGGGGACCCTGGAGGCGGCCCTCGATAAGATCGGCCGCATGGACGGCATTTACAGCATCCTGATTGTCCGAAACGGCTATCTGGCCGTGGAGCGGTATTACCGCGAAGGGTACCGAGACAAACCCCACAACCTCAAATCGGCTTCAAAGAGCGTCCTCTCAGCACTTGTGGGCATCGCAATTGATGAAGGCTATTTGCGCCTGGATCAGCCGATCAGCGAGATTTTACCCCAGGCGAAGAAGCTGAACGATTCCCGTAAGAGCGATATCACCGTACGACATCTGTTGAGCATGACCTCCGGATTGACGCCGACCAGTTATGAATCCTACAGCGAATGGGTTTTAAATGATGACTGGGTCGAGGCCGCCCTGAATCAGCCTCTGGTGGCCGATCCAGGGAACCGCTTTGAATACAGCACAGCCGACACCCACATATTATCTGCCGTGTTGACGGCGGCCACCGGCATGAGCACCCGTGAGTTTGCCATCAAAAAGCTTTTCGACCCCATGGAAATTACAATACAGGGATGGGCTGCCGACCCGATCGGCATCTATCAGGGAGGCAACAATCTTGCCCTCATCCCCCGGGATATGGCCAAAATCGGTCTGCTCTATCTGGACGGCGGAAAATTCGAGGACCAACAGATACTGCCGGCATGGTGGGTCGATGTGTCGACACGTCCCGGCCGTTTGAGTACCCATAAGATTTACGGCGCCTACGGCTATCTCTGGTATTCTCGGCCCGGCGGCACAGACAGCTTCGTCGCCGTCGGTTACGGCGGCCAGTACATCTACGTGTCCCCCGCTTACAACACCGTCATCGTCATTACCTCGACCCTCGATTCCAAAGGGCCGAATTGGGAAAACGCGCTGTTCCAGCTGATCCATCAGGGACTCCTTTCCAGCATCGAAATGGGCCCCCGGCCGATCCGGCGGGAAGGGCTCCAGATTGCCACAACCATGAATCCGACGGGCCAGGCAAATCCCCCCGGAGACCGGCGGGGCCGGACGAGCACCCGCTTGAATCTGCGCCAGGGTCCCAACAAGAGCGATTCCATCATTAAGACCCTTGAAGCCGGCACCGACCTGCAAGTCAAGGAACAGGCCGGTCCCTGGTACCGGGTCAGCTACGGCAGCCTGAAGGGTTGGGTTTTTGCCCGTTATGTTGAGATACTCCCCTCGGAACCGGTGATGGCGTCCACAGCCAAGCTGGAAGGCCTTTCGGGAGTCAAGCTGAGCTTTGCGATGCCCGGTCAAGGGGCGCCGTATGCAAATCCTCCGGTTTCCGGGGGAACGGCAGAGGTGAAAGCCGTCCAGGACTCCAGGGAAGCACTCAGCGGAAGACTGCGCGCCTCTCAGAAAGCGGAAACACAGCTGGCCGCTGAAATCACCACCCTCCTTGATAAAGTCGAAGAGCAGCGCGAGGCTGTCGGCGCTTCTGAAGCCGCCCGCCAGAACCTGATCAGTGAACTGGCCGCGGCCCGTGAAAAGATCGATACTCTGAACCGGTCCATCACAAAGGGCGTAGCCAAGATTGCACCGGGGGAAGGGGAGCGCCATGACCCGGAACAGGAACTGGCTGCCGTGAAGGCGCGCCTCGGGGCGACGGAAAAGACTCTTACCGACAGCCGGAATGATCGTGACTGGCTTACTGGTGAACTGGCCAGGGTGGGCGCAGAGCTGGAAACGCAGCGGGAAACCGTTCGCCAGGCTCAAAGCGCCAGGGAAGCACTGGCAGGCGACTTGGATGAGCGTCGTGCTCAATACGTCAATCTCACAGAGAATTTGCAAAAAGCCGAGACCGAGAAAAAGGCGTTTCAGCTTTCAACCACCGCCTTGCTCAGTGACCTGGCGGCTCAGGATGACGTGGTAGCCCAGTCTCAGGCGTCCCAGGCTCTCATGGAAAAGGAACTGGCCTCCGCCGGTGGGCAGATTAAGGCGCTTCAGAGTGCCGTTGAGGAAGCTGTCGCTGAAGGGGCAGCGGTCCGTGACGAATTGCATCGGGAGACTGCTGCACTGACAAAAGAGCTCGGAGCCCTGGAGACCGCACTCAGCGAACAGAAGGGTGAATCGGAAAAACTGACCGCCGAACTGGCCAAGATTGGCGAGGACGTGGAAAAACAGAGGGAGATGACCCGCCAGTCCGATGCCGCCCGGGAAACCTTGACATCTCAATTGGCCGAGCTTCGAAGCGAAAACAGCGGTCTCATGGAAACGTTGAAAACTGCGGAGACCGGCCGGGACGATCTTGCGGTCAAGACCGCCTCCTTGAGCAAGGATCTGACAGCCCAGCGGGACCTGGTCGCTCAGTCGCTGTCCGCCAGGGAGGCCGTGGAAAATGATCTGGCCTCCGCCCGTGAGGAAGTCAATCGACTCGAGACTGCCGCCCGGGCTGCTGAGGTTGAGCAGGCCGAACTCCGGACCGAATTGAAGGGAGAACTCGCGGCGGTACAAACAGCCTTCGATAATCAGAAAAGTGAAGGGGAGAGGCTGACCACCGAGCTTGCCAGAGTCGGTGAGGCACTGGAAAAACAGCAAGAGATAACCCGGCAATCCGACAGCAGCGTGGAGTCGCTGTCAGCGGAGTTGGCAGCGCTTCGAAGTCAGAACGCCGTGTTGAGTGAGTCTTTGAGGGACGCGGAGAGCGCACGGGATGATCTGGATGTCAAGATGGCCTCCCTGGAAAAAGAGCTGGCGGAGCAGCGGGAAATCTTGGCCCGGTCCAATGGGGCTCAGCGTACCGCGGAACTGGAACTGGCCTCAGCCCGTGAAGAGATCCAAACACTCCTGGAGGTCCGGCAAGGCGCGTCGGCCCAGGCCGCTGACGCTCTGGAAAGCTCCAGTCAGGAGCTGGCCTCCGCGAAAGCCTCGCTGAGGAAATTGGAAAAGTCGCTGAGCGAAGGGCAGTCGGCGAAGATGAGCCTGACGGACGAACTGGCTCAAGCGAAAAGAGAACTGGAAGTCCAGAAGAAAACCACGGCCCAGGCAGAGAACCGCCGGGATGCGGTTGTCTCGAACCTTGCCAACCTCCAGGGTGAATTGGCCGCAATGGATGATGCACGGCAGGAAGATCAGGCCGCGCTGGCGGCTCTCAAGACAGAACTGGCTCGGCAAACAGAGGCAGCGCAAGAGATTCTGGAAGACCGAAGCCGCCTTGAAGGCGAGCTGGCATCTGTCCGTAAGGAGGTGACTTCTCTGAAGCTGGCCCTCCAGGAGACTCAAGAAGAAGGGAAGGGGCTGTTGACTGTTTCAGCAGAACCGCCTATAGACTCAAGGGGACAGCAAGAGCATGCCATGGCGGACATGGCAGCGGCAAAAGGGGAGGAGACCGGGCAAACCTCTGAGGCCATTAAACCGGTTCGGGCCAAAGTCCAACTCCCCTCTGCAGGCGCCTCACTGGCCCCACGGCCCGACGGGAAAGAAATAGAGTCCTTCGTCATCTCCTGGGCAAAGAACTGGGAAAGTCAGGATGTCAAAGGGTATCTCGCCCATTATTCAAAGGAGTTCCAGCCGTCCCGGGGCCTGAGCCTCGAGGCCTGGCGGAAGCAAAGAAAAAGACGGATTCTCAAACCCGCATCTGTTCAGATCGTTCTCGACCAAATAGAGTCCCAAATCACCGGCCCCTCCAAAGCTCGAGTAACCTTTGAGCAGAATTACCGCTCCGACACCTATGGCGACCGCGTCCGCAAGACCCTGGAACTCCAGTGGGAAAAAGGAACCTGGGCCATTATCAGGGAGCAGAGTAGAGCGATCTAGCCCGGATATTGCATGAATAAATTTATTACGAGACCGGATAAGCTGCTGTATGCAGCGTTGCAGAAAATTTCCTGACTTCGAAATATTTCAATATGTCTTCAGCCAGAATATGGGTGCCAGGCAGGCCTGCCTGGCACCCGTTGCCTACGGCGCTTCTACGGCCTCTCATGACGATCACTCATGCAATATCCGGGCTAAAGAAGAAATGACCTGCAAGAAGAAACATGACCCTCGGGTCACAGACGCCGCCGTTCTCGTCCCTGTCTATCGCGGCGAGGGCGGGGCGTTGAGACTCGTGCTCGTCCGCAGAAGCCCCGCCGGCGTGCACGGCGGAGAGCTTGCACTTCCAGGAGGAAAAAGAGAAGCCGGCGATGGCTCACTGTGCGAGACGGCACTGCGAGAGACCGGGGAAGAGATCGGTCTTTCCCGTAAAGGGATCAGAATTCTGGAGGAACTCCCCGGTGTAGATACGGTAACCACCGGTTTTATGATTACCCCCTTCCTTGGTGTCATTGTACCGCCGGCCTCCTGGACTCTTGCGGAGGACGAAATAGCGGAAGTGCTCGACATCGAGCTTACAGAGCTGGAAGAGCCCGGTGCCTACGGCGAAGAGACCCGGCAATACCCCGGCTGGCCCCAACCGAGGCGCATCCCATTCTATCGGATCGGGCGCCACAAATTATGGGGCGCCACCTACCGCATCATCCAACCCCTGGTTCCCCGTCTTGCCGGCGGTGAATGGAAGATCTAAAGCAGGCGACCGAGCCGAACCCATCAGAACCCGGTGATTTCTGTCGGCACCTCTGCCTGTCGCCCGTCACGATTGGAGCATTCATTTTGTAGAGCGCAATATCCTGGCTAAATCTTCAGTGGAGAAAAGACGGGGCCTGACGCAGCGTCCTGAAACCGGCCTCCACGGAGATGTTTCGGATCATATAGACGGTGAAAACGAGGTGATGGACGGATGTATCGAGTTTGTCCCAGCCGCTGGAAATAAAACCCACATTCCCGAATTGTCCTGGAACATTCTCCGGTGGGTCGGGGCTGTTCACGTCGTCCATGAAATAGGGCCTCGCATCTATGGGAGAGCCTTCCTCGATCTCCAGGGTGGTGAGTATCTTGCCGTAGTGGTTGGACACGATGAGCGCTCTGCCGCCGTTCAGGTTGATCTGGTGCTCACGGTCCGTCATCTTCCCATCGAAAAGGGCGCTCTCGCCGGCGGTTTCGGTGTAAACCCGGGTATCCGGCAGGGAGGGGCCGGGACGGCTGTCCACGGTCATCAAGGTTTCAAGATCAGAAAAGAAGAGGCCCGGCTTAAAGCGCGGATTGAGACGGGTATCCATGAAAAAGGCATTGGCATAATGGATATAATCGACGGCGATCGTGGGCGTTCGCAGTTTCCAGAGAACCCGGACCCGATTCAATGTTCTTCGAATGACCCGCACGGGTCCGTCCTTCACGCCGATCACCCGGGATTTGTAGTCGTCCTCGGTTCTTAGAAAATCGAATTGGTGAAAGAGTTTGCCCCGGTGGCGTACCTTCATGGTGTCGGTATAATCCCGGGCGTATCGTTGTGTCTCCGCCTCCTTCCAGTTTATGGCAGTCAGCAGGAACGGCTTATCTTGTGAAAAGGCGACCCTGTATGTTTCCGTCTCCACCGTATCGTTTCCAATGTGATAGGTGACGTAGTCCCGGGACGACTTCCGGGGAGCTTCGTCGGGGAAGACCAGGGCATAGACAAACAGGGTCTCCTGTGTCGTGGGGTCGGTGAGGACGATCTCCGTTGCCCCGGAGACGTCGGGCATGTCCGGTAAGGCGGCCAGCCCCTCTCCGGCATCAGCAACCATAAAAACACATTCGTCGTTTTCATCAAAGGGGTGCTGGTTTTCTTCACGCCGCTCCTGCTCATCGGCGGCAATCTCGAACCGTCCCCGCCTGTCTTTCCGGTCGATCTGAAAGGGGATGGGGGCCAGTTTACCTTGTCGCGAGGCGTAAAGCGCCACCTGCCCGATGGGGAGCTCCAGGAGGGAAGGAAGCTGCCGCCCTGAGAGAACCACGGGATAGTAGAGGGACGATAGGGGATAGATCACCGGGGTGCTTTCCAGGACCGCCGGCTCCCGGGCGTGTAAGTCGGGGGCCGCCGCCAGGAGGACCCAGGGGATCAGGGCAAGAGAAAAAAGTCGCAATATTGAGTCAATGGGGCGCATGGACCTCACCTATCTGACATTTTCCGCCCAGCATACCGGTTGATTGGTTTTGGCGCAACAGCCTGTTTCCCCCATGATTCGGACCTGGGGCTTGATGAGGGTGAAACCCGGTCTGGATTGACATTTTGCCCGGGATCAACTATTAATTGGCCAGCACGTAAAAGGACCGATTCGGCGGCTTCCGGATGAAGGAGGCCGTTTTCCTTGTGTAAACGAAACGTTACATAAATTATTGAAGAAGGAACCGATGACAAAGCGCGTCATATTCACCGTCTTGGGTCTGGTCATCCTGGTAGCCGTTCTCGGGGCCATCAAGGGCCTTCAAATCCGCCGCATGAGCGCCGCGGGTGCGGCTTTTACCCCGCCCCCGGAACCGGTCACCACCGCCGATGTGATCGAGAGCGTGTGGGAAACCACCCTCACTTCCGTGGGATCCCTGTCCGCGGTACAGGGAGTAACCGTCGCGGCCGAGCTTCCGGGGAAGGTCGTGAAGATCGACTTTGAGCCCGGTAAGGAGGTGGCGGCGGGCGATCTGCTTCTGCAGCAGGATATCTCCTCGGAGCAAGCCCAGCTGCCGGGCGCCGAGGCTGCCGTCAAGCTGACCCGTATCAATCTCAAACGTGCCCGGGAACTGGTCACCAAGCGGATGCTGCCCGAATCGGACCGCGATACGGCCCAGGCCAACTACGATGAGGCGATCGCCCAGGCCGATAACATCCGGGCCGCCATCGCAAAAAAAAGCATCCGGGCCCCCTTTGGGGGACGTCTCGGGATCCGTCTGGTCAATCTGGGGGAAATCCTCAAGGAGGGACAGGCCATCGTCTCTCTCCAGTCTCTCCATCCCATTTTTGCCGATTTCTCCCTGCCCCAGGACAAGCTCCCCTCTATACAGCCGGGCCTCACCGTGCGGCTGATCACGGATGGGCTGGCCGATCAGTCGATTGAAGGCAAGATTACGGCTCTCAATCCCGACGTCGATCCCGCGACCCGTAATTTCCGGGTCCAGGCGACGGTGGAGAATCCCGACGAAAATCTTCGCCCCGGGATGTTCGTCAACGTGGCCGTGGTGCTGCCCCAGGAGAAAAAGGTTCTGGTCATTCCCGCTACCGCCGTGCTGTACGCGCCCTACGGCGATTCGGTCTACGTGGTGGAGGAGAAGGCCGATGAGCAGGGCGGGGCTGAGGGGCAAGTGATCCGCCAGCAGTTTGTGCGGCTCGGGGAGCAGCGAGGCGATTTTACTTCTGTGCTGGAGGGCGTGAAAGCCGGGGAAACGGTGGTGAGCACCGGTGTCTTCAAGCTGCGTAACGGCCAGGCGGTCACCGTGGACAATACGCTGGCGCCACCCTTCAAGCTGGCGCCCAAACCTGAGGACAATTGATCTGGAGCGTTCTACCGGCCGGGAGGCTCAGCGCCTGCTGATACCGGTAGCCGATAACCATGAAATTCACTGATCTGTTTATCCGGCGCCCCGTGCTGGCCCTTGTTGTCAACCTGGTCATCATCATTGCCGGACTGCAGGCCATAGGTTCCCTCAATGTAAGGCAGTACCCCCGGAACGACAATTCGGTGGTCACCGTGACCACCGCTTACGTGGGGGCAAGCTCGGAGTTGGTTCGGGGATTCATCACCACGCCGCTGGAGCGAGCTATCGCGGCGGCCGACGGCATCGACTACATCGAATCCCAGAGTGCCCAGAGCGTCTCCACCATCAGTGTCCGCCTGAAACTCAACTACGACCCCATCAAGGCGCTCTCGGAGATCAGTTCCAAAGTCGACCAGGTCCGCAATGACCTCCCTCCGGAAGCGGAGGTTCCGGTTATTAATGTGGAGTCGGCAGACAGCCAATTCGCCTCGGCCTACCTGAGCTTTACCTCCGACATTCTCAAACAGAACGAGATCACCGACTATCTCGTCCGTATCGTGCAGCCCCGCCTTTCCGCCCTGGAGGGGGTCCAGCGGGCCGACATTCTCGGCGCCCGCACCTTCGCCATGCGGATCTGGCTGAAACCGGACCGGATGGCAGCCTTCAACGTCAGTCCGGTGCAGATCCGCCAGGCGCTGGCCGCGAACAACTACCTCGCCGCCGTCGGCGGGACCAAGGGATCGCTGGTTCAGGTGAACCTGACCGCCAACACCGATCTCAAGTCGGTGGAAGAGTTCAAACGTCTCGTCGTTCGGGAGGAAAACGGTGTCATCGTCCGACTCCAGGACCTGGCCGACGTGGTGCTGGGCGCCGAAAACTACGATACGGAAGTCCGCTTCTCAGGCCAGACAGCGGTCTTCATGGGGATCTGGGTTCTGCCCAATGCCAATTCCCTCGACGTCATAGGCCGTGTCCGGGTTGAGATGGACGAGATCCAAAAACAGCTCCCCACCGGGATGGACGCCCGGGTAGCCTACGATGCCACGGCCTACATCGACAATGCCATTCACGAAGTGCTCAAGACCCTGGCCGATACGCTGCTCATCGTCATGGTGGTGATTTTTCTCTTTCTCGGTTCCTTCCGGTCGGTGCTGATCCCCATCGTGGCGATTCCTCTCTCCCTCATCGGCGGTGTCTTTCTCATGCAGGTCTTCGGCTTTTCCATCAATCTGCTCACCCTGCTCGCGATTGTACTCTCCGTGGGGCTTGTGGTGGACGATGCCATCGTGGTGGTGGAGAACGTGGAGCGCCACCTGAGTAAGGGGCTCTCCCCATTTGACGCGGCCATCCTCGGCGCCCGGGAACTCGTAGGGCCGCTCATCGCCATGACCGTCACCCTGGCCGCCGTCTACGCGCCCATCGGCCTCCAGGGGGGGCTGACAG
>CAYUBU010000448.1:0-3052 GCA_964443105.1 uncultured Nitrospirota bacterium | reverse complement strand
CGTCGCGGCCGATCCCACGAAGCCTTCGTCAGCAAACTTTCACCCGATTCCTGGCCCGGGAGTGCCGAGACCCTTGCCCGACGGCTGGAGGTGGTATTGAAGGAAACTCAAGAGGCCCGTTGACCTAAGGCTGGTTAACGTGACTAAGGGGTGCCAGGCAGGCCCGCCTGGCACCCCGTTGCCTTCGGGCTACAGTTTTCCCCCCTTGCCGAGGGCCTGATGAACCTTGCCGACCATGCGGGCGGAGGGGGTCAGCGTCACGTCTCCCTCGTCTTTCCACTGGGCCGGGCAGGCTTCTTTGGTTTTGCGGGAGACATGGAGGGAGGCTTTGAATTTCCGCATCAATTCGTCGATATTTCTCCCGATGTTGAGTGCCTGAACTTCAGCGGTGATCAGTTCTCCCTTGGGGTTGATGATGAAGGTCCCCCGGAGCGCCACCCCTGCATCCTCCAGGTAGACCCCGAAGAGGCGGGCCAGCTTGCCCGAAGGGTCGGCGCCCATCTGGTATTCCACTTTGCCCAGTTCCTTCTCCACGGTGCGCCATGCCAGATGGACGAACTTGGTATCGCAGCTGACGGTGACCAATTCTGCTTTCATTTTTGCAAAACGGGCATGCTGCTCTGCCAGAGCAGCGAACTCGGTGGCTCACACGAAAGTAAAATCGGCGGGATAAAAGAACAGGATGGTCCACTTCTTGGCCGCCTTATTCTCCTTAAGGGTGACGGCGTCGAAGTCTCCTGTAGCGGAATTGTAGGTTTCCAACGAGAATTCGGGCACTTCCTGTCCGACCTGAATGGTATGTATCATGAGCTGCCTCCCTGGTATGGATTTTGATTGATGGTTTGGACGAAAACATAAAATACCAGTAGTTTCCGCCGGCGTCAATCGCAGGGTTGCCCCAGATGTGGGCACAGGGATTAAAGTCCCCCACGACGGTCCGGTTCAAGAGGTGACTTTTCCCGGTTCCGGAGCGCTTTCCGAATCGGCCGCGATTTTCTCCACCTTGCGCCAGCCGTGTTCGACAAACCATTGTTCCGACTCCAGCTGCTGCTTGAGAAACACGAGAGCCTGCAGACGGTCGCCCTGCTCCAGCTTGACCGTTTCGTCTACGATATGGGCTTTCTTTCCCCGGTTGACAATGAGAGGCAAAAAGAGATGTCGGGGATCTTCTTTCTCATAGGCCAGGACGTTCGGCTCCTCTTCCTGCGCCTCCGCCAGCTCCCACTCAACCACCGCAGCCTGATTCCGCTCCAGGCGCATTGACCACAACTCGAGCCGCCGGGGCGTACCAAAAAGGACGTGGGCCTTTATATCCGCAACCATCTCCCCGGTGACACTGGTGTGACCTTGCCGGAGGGCGACCCAGGCACGGGGCACTTTGAAATGCTCCCGGGCTTTCTGCGCAAAGAGCAGATTCAAGCCGTCGTTTGAGGTGATGGAAATGGTACCGGCCCGTCCGTCCAGCTGCGCTCTCAACAGGAGGCTTTCCGAGAGGCCGTTGCCGTAGAGCACTCGAAAGCCTCGCTCTTCGGCCGCATGGCAGGCGTCGGGATTGGAATCGAGAAAAAGCACTTCCTGTCCGTCGTCACGAAGGAGTTCCCCAAGACAGAGAGCCAGGTCGTTGGCACCGAGAATGGTGAATCCTGTGTCCGTGGGGCGTCGAACACCGAGGAGCTGTGCCACGGCGGCACCGGTGAGCCCCTGAACCACCACGGTCATGGCGATAACCAGAAAGACAAGGGCCCGGAGCTCAGGGCCTCCGGCGATGCCCGCGGCATCGAGGCGATCGGCAAAGAGAGAGGAAACCGCCGCCGCGACGATGCCCCGGGGGGCGACCCAGCTGAGAAAAAGTTTTTCCCGCAGGTTGAGGTCCGATCCTGCGGTGGCAACCATCACGTTCAGGGGACGGACCACCAGCATAAGTGCCAGCACAGTCGTGACGCCGGCCCACCCCATGGTTCCAAGCTCCGTCAGCCGCACGTCCGCGGCAAGTAGAACGAAAAGCAGCCCGATAAAGAGAACCGTGAGTTGCTCCTTGAACTCCCGCAGATCGGCCAGGGCCCGTGTTTTTGTGTTGCCTACCAGAATCCCCGCTGCGGTGACAGCAACGATACCGCTTTCCGTGACCAGGGTATCGGCGACTTGGAACAGGGCCAGCACCATGGCCAGGGTGAAAACATTTTCCAGGCCCTCAGGGACGAGCCGGGGGAGGCGGAGAAGTCCCGCAATGAAAAGGCCGCCTCCAGCCCCCATGAGCATGCCGAGCCCCAAGCGGGAGATGATCCCCCAGGAACTCTGGGCCAGGTGTCCTCCCGTAGGGGTGAGGACGACCTCGAGAGCCACCACGGCCACTACGGCACCAATGGCATCGATGAGCACACCCTCCGCTTCCAGGACCGTGGCCAGGTTGCGGCGGACTCGGATCCGGCGCAGCAGGGGATTGATGACCGTCGGTCCGGTGACGATCACCAGTGTGCCGAACAGTATGGAGCGGGTCCAATCCCATTCCAGAAGAATGCGGGCCGCCACGGCGCCGCCGGCTGCCGTGATGAAGGCGCCGATGGAAATGAGACGCCGGATGCTCGAAGCCTGTCGTCGGATACGGGCAAACTGTAGATTCAGTCCGCCTTCAAAGAGGATGATGGCCACGGCGAAACCGACCAGGGCATGCAGGGTACGGCC
The DNA here is from genome assembly GCA_964443105.1 of uncultured Nitrospirota bacterium. Classification (GTDB taxonomy): domain Bacteria; phylum CG2-30-53-67; class CG2-30-53-67; order CG2-30-53-67; family CG2-30-53-67; genus CAYUBU01. Next base: position 370 of record CAYUBU010000448.1, on the reverse strand, counting down.
GAGTGTCTGGGGGTGTATGACACCGAGAATATCGGGCCCCAGGAGGACACCCGTGGCGAGAAGCAGCACGATTCCCGGAACGCGGATATGCCGGGCGATCGCCTGGGCGAACATACCTGCCGCCAGAGCCAGGGCGATGACGAGAGCCGCGTTATCTTGAAGTGCATCGACCATGAGGGAGACTTATACCAGTATCGGAGAAAGAAGGCAATACGGGGTGCCCCTTTTTGACTGCTGTGCCGCCGTGCTTTGCTGCCGAGTGTTCCCATGGCAAAGCGCCGGTGGTGGACGACAGGCGCGTCTCTTGGGGCTTGCCTTTTCGCCGAATCTCCTTTATGCTCGGCTTGCCGCCGGGAAATGTGGAGAGACG
>CAYUBU010000447.1:0-17893 GCA_964443105.1 uncultured Nitrospirota bacterium | reverse complement strand
AGGGGACCCTCTATCCCGACGTCATTGAGAGTGTCTCTTTCAAAGGTCCTTCAGCCGTCATTAAGAGCCATCACAACGTGGGGGGACTGCCGGAAAGAATGAAACTGACCCTCGTTGAACCCCTTCGTGAGCTCTTCAAGGATGAGGTGCGGCTGGCGGGCAAAGAGTTGAATATGTCCGATGAGATTCTCTATCGCCAACCCTTCCCCGGTCCCGGTCTGGCGGTCAGAATCCTCGGGGAGATTACCGCGGCGCGCCTTCAAATCCTCAGAGAGGCGGATGCCATCGTCATTGAAGAAATCAAGCGTGCCGGCCTCTACCGGGAGATCTGGCAGTCTTTCGCGGTGCTTCTGCCGATCAAAACGGTGGGGGTCATGGGCGATGAGCGGACCTATGAAAACGTCATCGCCATTCGGGCCGTAAACAGCCAGGACGGAATGACCGCCGATTGGGTCAAACTTCCCTACGAGCTTTTGGGCCGGATTTCCAACCGCATCATCAACGAAGTGCGGGGGGTTAACCGGGTCGCCTACGACATCTCCTCCAAGCCGCCCAGCACCATTGAGTGGGAGTAAGACCGCCTGCCTCCTGTTACCATGCAATTCCCGTCTGAACAATTAGGGGAGAAGAAAAAAATGAGACCCATCATTTCCTGCATCCCGGTGATCCTTTATTGCCTCCTTTCAATCCTGGCTCTCCTCCCGGTTGCCGCGGCGGCAGCGGGGACGGGCTATCGGGAAGTCATCAAAGACGACGGGTTGACCAAGCTTGTCCTCGACAACGGTCTCACGGTGGTCCTGTCAGAGAACCACGCAGCGCCGGTGGTAGCCTTCCAGATGTGGGTCAAGGTGGGAAGCCGGAATGAGCGTGACGACGAGGCGGGCATTTCCCATGTGTTCGAGCACATGCTCTTCAAAGGGACCGAAAAGCGCGGGGTCGGTGAGATCGCCCGTGCCGTGGAGACTGCCGGGGGCAATATCAACGCCTGGACCTCCTTTGATCAGACGGTCTATCATCTGGCTCTCGCGAGCCGCTATTTTGATACCGGGCTGGATGTGATCGCCGACGCCATTCAGAACTCCTCTTTTGATGCCGACGAATTGGCCCGGGAAGCGGAGGTCGTCCTGGAAGAATTGAAACGCTCCGAGGACGACCCCGGCCGTATGGTTTCTCGAAAACTTTTCGAGACGGCCTACCGGGTTCATCCCTACCGGCGCCCTGTGATCGGTTACGAAGAGACATTCAAGCAGCTCTCCCGGGAGCACATTCTAAACTATTTTCACCAGTGGTACAGACCGAACAACATGAGCCTCATCGTTGTCGGTGATTTCAGAACCGAGGCGGTCCTTCCAAAGATCGTAGAGGCGTTCGAGAACTTTGCGCCCGGGGCGCCTGCATCTCATGTCATACCCGCGGAGCCTGTGCAGGAGAGGATGCACGGGGAGGTCTTGAGGCGGGAATCGAACCTGACACGGCTCAGTATGGGCTATCATATCCCGGGTGTTCGGGATGAGCGGAATCCCGCCTTTGATCTGCTCAGCATGATTCTGGGACAGGGAGAAACGTCTCGGCTCTACCGGGAAGTGAAACGGAAGCGGGAACTGGTGTACGGCATTGGTGCCTATGCCTACACCCCTTACGACCCGGGTCTTCTCTTCGTTTCTGCGCAGCTCGACAGCAGTCATGTGGAAGAGGCTGTCAGTGAAATTCTGAAACAGGTGCAGCGGCTGAGAGTGGAGCCGGTGAGCGCCGAGGAGCTGAGCCGGGCCAAGCTCAACGTGGAAAGCGATCTCATAGGGGACAAGCAGACCATGCAGGGGCAGTCGAGACAGTACGGCTACTATGAAACGATTTTCGGGGATCCCCTCCATGAAGGCAAGTATCTGAGTGCTATCGCATCTGTGACTGCGGGGGAAATCATGGATGTGGCACGGCACTACCTGCGCCCGGAGAACCTGACACTCTCTCTTCTGCTTCCCCCAGACCAGCGTCAAGACCTGAACCGGAAGGGCCTCCTGGCCCTGGCTGCCAAGGAAAGCCGCAGGGCGGAGAAAGCCTTCAGACCGGTGGATCCCGACGAGGGTGTTGTCCCCCGGAAGGTGGTGCTTCCCAACGGCATTCGACTGATTATCAAGGAGAATCACGCGGTCCCGACGGTGTCGGTCAAGGTCGCCTTTCTGGGCGGCCAGCGGTACGAGGATGATGAGACGAGCGGCATATACAATTTCATAGCCCGCACCCTCGACCGGGGAACGTTCAAGCGGACCGCCGAGGAGATCTCAGCGGAAATTGAAAATATGGCCGGAGGGCTGAGTGGATTTTCCGGCCGCAACAGCTTTGGAGCCGACCTGAAAGTGTTGAGCAGATATTTCGGTCAGGGCATGAACCTGCTGGCCGACGTGATCTTGAACCCCGCCTTCAGCGGCGAAGAAGTGGATAAAGTTAGGGAAGACATTCTGGCGGCCATTAAGCAGGAAGATGATGTTCTGTCCAAACGGGCGGGGAACCTCTTCAGGCGTCTCCTTTTCAAAACCCATCCTTACCGGCTGCGGCAGTTGGGCAATCCCGATACGGTGAAAAGCATCACCGGGGAAATGCTTCAGCAAACCTACAGAAACTCCGTGTCCCCCGAAGGGATGGTTATCGCCGTGGTCGGCGATGTCACGTCTGAGTCAGTGGTCTCCAAGGTGGAGGCGCTCTTCGGAACCATGGAGAAACGACCGGTCACCGTTCCGACGATCCCCCAGGAGGGGCCGGTGGCCATGCCCCGGGAAGGGGTGGAAATCGTCGACCGCCAGCAGGCACACATGGTGCTCGGGTTTGCGGGGACCGCTGTCTCCTCGAAAGACCGTTATCCTCTGTCTGTGATGGCCAATGTGCTGGCCGGTCAGGGCGGACGTCTATTCACGGAGCTTCGTGACAAGAAGAGCCTGGCCTATGTGGTCACCGCATTCTCCCAGGCCGGGGTGGATCCGGGGTACGTGGCCACCTATATTGCCTGCAGCCCGTCCAAGTTAGAGGAGGCCGAAGCGGGGATCATGGCTGAACTGCGGCGCATCCGGGACGAGGAGGTCTCGGCTGAGGAAATGGAACGGGCCAAACAGAACCTGATCGGGAGTTTTGAAATTGAACTGCAAACCAATGGTGCTGTGGCCTCGGTTATGGTTTTCGATGAACTCTACGGAAACGGTTTTGATGCCTATCGGAAGTATGCCGATAGGATTGAAAAGGTCAGCACCAAAGATGTCCGGAAGGCGGCACGGGACTACCTCGATCTGAACCGGTATGTACTGTCTGTGGTGAAGCCTGACTAGGCGCTGTTCATCATTATTGCCCGGTAATGGTTGATAACAAAGGTATTATTGTGTTAATACTGCTTAATTTGATAAATATGGTCATTTTTGGCTTTATTGTGTTGACATAGTTGTTTTAAAGGGCTTATACTTAGTTTTAACAGGAAATCCACCGATAAAGGCGACCCGGCAAGGGGAGCAATGCTGTGGGCCGTGATAGTACGGCAGCCGCAGCTACCGAAGTGGATAGGGGAATGCGGCCTATCTATCTTTGTATTCATGGTGGATGGGTCTTTTTTTGTGTCCGTTACGGGTGGAAAGGAGTTCATCGATCACTGGGTCAGAGGCCTGATGGGGCACTGATTTCAGGATCACGAAACTGCTGGAATAGAGACGAATCCGACCGAAAGTGATCCCGCGAGGCGAGGTCGGTTTTCGGCAAAGATCCGTACCCAACGGGGTTGACGGGCCCCGGGGTACACCAAGTCCTCTTCCTCCTCCTGACAGGCCGGCGGGTTATGCCCGCCGGCCTGCCCCGCCCATTTCATACGGGTCTCCCCCACCGCATCTTCCCTCCCCATGGTTTAGAAGTTCCCGTGCTCCATCCCCGATGCTTTGCTGTCTGTGGGTTAGGCAGTCCGCTGCCGGGCACCTGGTATCAAAACCTTTCTGCTTGACAGGTTAAGTCCCATGGCTATAATCAGGACGAAGGGGACAATCTTTGTCCTGATTCTGGAGTCGGTGATGCGATTGACCCGGGGTGGGGAATACGGCATTCGGGGCATGCTTTATCTGGCCATGCAGCCCCCGGGAACGGTGGCGCTGCTTTCCGAAATTGCAGCGTCCCAGAATACGCCGGAAAGCTATCTGGCCAAGATTTTTCAGTTGTTGGCTCGGGCGGGTCTTGTGCGGTCGCAGCGGGGGTTCAGGGGCGGATATTCGCTGGGTTGTGCTCCGGAAGCGATTACCATCAAAGACATCATTGAGGGAATCGAAGGGCCCATTGCCCTGAACCGCTGCGCTCTCCCGGATTCGGGATGTGCGGAAAAAAAGGCGTGCATGATACAGGGTGTCTGGAAGGACGCCCAGGATGCCATGCTCGGGGTTCTGGACGGAACGACCTTGGCCGATCTGGCAGATAAATCGCTGGTACGACACCCCTGATCAGGGGTGTCGTCAGAAGAAGAGAGAAGAAAGGAGCTGGCAATGAGTCGAACTGTCTACCTTGATAATGCGGCAGCCACACGGCCTTATGGGGAGGTGGTGGAAGCTATGGCGCCTTATTTCACAGAGCACTTTGGCAATCCCATGAGCTTTCACAAGTTTGGTTCCGCGCCGAGAGAGGCTATGGAGGAGGCCCGGAATTCCGTTGCCAACCTCATTCAGGCAAAGGCGGAGGAGATTTTCTTTACGGGTTCGGGTACGGAAGCGAACAATTTTGCCGTCAAGGGTGTTGCCGCCGCTCTGGAAAAGAAGGGCAAGCATATCGTGACGTCGGCCATTGAACACTACGGTGTGCATCACTCGTGCAAGATGCTTGAGCGGGTCGGATTTGAAACGACTTATGTTCCTGTGGACGAAGACGGCCTGGTCGATCCTGATGCCGTCGGTAAGGCGATTCGTGACGATACCATTCTCGTGTCCGTTATGCTCGCCAACCATGAGGTGGGTACGATTCAACCCATATCCAGGATAGCTGACATCCTTCGAAACAAGAAAATAACATTCCATTCTGATGCCCGGATGGCCGTGGGGCACATCCCCATCGATGTGGGAGCCCTGGGGGTTGATCTGTTAACGATGTCGGGGCAGCATTTATACGGTCCCAAGGGTTCGGGGGCCCTCTACATCAGAAAAGGGGTGCGGATTCAGCCGCTCATTCATGGCGGCGTTCAGGAGCAGGGCCGCCGGGCGGGCACCGAAAATGTGCCGGCCATCGTCGGTTTCGGCCGGGCAGCCGCACTGGCCGCGGCAAACGTCGCCGATGAGAGGCAGCGCGTCAGCGGCCTCAGGGACCGGCTGGAGCAGGGGCTGAGGGCAAAGATAGATGAACTCAAGATCAATGGTCACCGGGAAAAGCGTCTTCCCGGTTTCCTGAACGTTTGTGTCAACTACGTGGAGGGAGAGGCAATGATCATGATGATGATCGCCAAAGGCATCATGGCGGCCAGCGGTTCAGCCTGTTCGTCCAAAGCCCTTAAAGCATCCCATGTCCTCACGGCTATGGGTGTGGACCACGCCATGGCCCAGGGGTCGATTCTTTTCAGTCTGGGGCGGGAGACGACGGCAGAAGATGTGGATTACGTGGTTGAGGAATTCCCGCCCATTGTGGAACGGTTGCGCATGATGTCTCCCATTTATCATGCCAAGAATGCCGGTTAGACCGGAATTTACGTGAAGGCGATCCAAGAGGACTGAACATGGCCAACAAAATGGCGCTCATTGTCTCCAGCAATGAGATAGACAAGCTCATCACCATCTTTAATTTTGCCTTGGGCGGCGCTTCCATGGGGATGGACGTGACCCTCTTTTTCTCTTTTCATGGACTTGAGCTGCTGAAGAAAGATAAGACCGGTGACAGTTATGCCAAACCGAACCGATCATTGGAGAAGATGATGGCCCATCCCAAGTTTCCGTCCATGGACAAAATGGTCACCATGTGCAAGGAGATGGGGGTCCGGTTCATTGCCTGCACCCAGTCGATGGAATTCATGGGGTTAACCCGGGATGATCTGCTGCCCGTTGTGGACAATGTGGCCGGTGTGGCCACGTTTCTTGCGGAGGCGGAGAATTCGAAAATCAACCTGCTGATTTAGGAGACACGTGATGGAGGCCAAAGGACCGATCAATGTGAAGGCCGATGTTGTCCTCGACGCCTACGGATTGATCTGCCCCATGCCGATTGCCAAGACCTGTCAGGCTTTCAAGGAGATGAAGGTGGGCCAGGTCCTGGAAGTGATTGCCGATGACGAAGGTATCGTGACGGACATGCCGAACTGGTGCAGCACCACGGGCAATGAATTCATCGGTATCGTACAGGAGGACGACGAATACCACGCCTTCGTACGGAAGACCGCAGATGACAAGAAGACCTGTGAACGGCCTCCGTGCAATTGAGGGGTCCTCTTTGCCTCCAAATTCCCAAGTAACCATGCCGGACTGAATAAGTCATCCCGGCTGTCCCCAATCAAGTTTTTATTCTGCTGAAAAAATACATCCCCACAACGAGCATGATCAACTGAAAGAAGAGAGCGCTTTCATAGGAGAGCCAATCGGCCAGAAGGCCGAACCACAGCGCCCCCAGAGCCGAGAATTTCCCCGTCATCCCGTAGAGCCCCAGGAAGGAGCCGACCCGTTCCGCCGGTACCAGCTCAAGCATCATGGTCCGTCCGGCTACCCATATCCCGCCGAGTCCGAAACCGCCGATGATGGAAGCAATGAGAACGACCGAATAGGTCGAGCTGATGAGAATGAGGCCGATGGCCCCGATCCAGGCCGCGGACACCCAGAGCAGCATGGTCTTAGAGCCGACTTTGTCGGTCAGTCGACCGATGAGCAGAGAGAAGAAGAGGGCAGCCAGCTGGACCGAAATCAGGGCCAGATCGACTTTCGCGGCTGAGATGTTCCGGGCATTCAAAAGGAAATCGGAGTAAAAGACGATCGTTGTATTAACGGCGTCGAGGCAGAAGAAGTTGCCCAGCAGAAAGAAAAGGACCGGCGGATAGTCAGGGAGTTCCCGAAGCGTTTTCACAACATCCTGCAGCCGCTGTCCTATGAATTGGCGTGTCAGTCTGGCGGGGTCTTTGACTCTTCTTTCTCCCACGAAGAAGAAGGTGGGTAGGGAGAAGAGGAGAAACAAAACGGCGGTAAAGACGAAGACAGACTGGACACCGAAGGTCTTTACATAGGGATTGGCGGCGACGAGAGCCGCAAAGGAGCCGGCGTATCCCAGGGAAACGCCGAGCCCTGATATAAAGCCTCGCTGTGACGGTACGCTGATCGTGGGGAGGAGTGAGTTGTAGAAGACCATGGCGGTTTGATAGGTGAGGTTGGCCGCGAAGAAAAGGCCCAGGAGCAGGGTAAGGTCACGGGTGAAACTCATGGCCGCCGTGGCTGTCACGCAGGCCAGGGTGGCATAAACCAGGTAGCGCTTCGTCTTCCCCGTCCAGTCTGAAATCGCGCCCAGGATTGGTACCAGAAGACCGGCGAAGACCATGGAAAGGGCAACAGAGGCTCCCATGGCACTGCTGCCCCCGGTTACTTCCTTCAGGAAAGGAGGCAGGAAGCGGGTGACCACCAGAATGCTGAAAATGGTGTTGGCGAAATCGTAGAAGGCCCAGCTGATGATGGGGAGGCCGAGCGGTTTTTGCGACTTTCGGATAGTCGTTTTCATGGTGTTTTTGGTTTTAGGTTACTCCGTCGATTCTTGCGGACCATGGCCCGGATATTGCGCCATAGATCGTGGTGAGAGGCCGCATACGGCACCTTACCCGGCCTCGTACTTGATTTACTCATGCAATATCCAGGCGGCTACGCAATGGTAAAGGCTTGTGCCTCTGAAATCAAGGTTAAATCCCAACGGTCTGGCTATCCCGAAGGGTTGAAGAATAAAAATTGCATGCCTGGTGATCTACACCGGCATACTCCATGAAGGCGACTAAGAGTCCTGAGGCGTGACATTAAATTCTAGTACTTTCATGGATTTCTGCCGGGAAGAGGAGTCTCCCTGGTGACTTTTCCTCTTTGTTTCCCACTATATAACCAATCTGGCCTGCGTGGACGACGCCTGCAGGTGGTTCGTGCCAAGGGGGGGAGATGGAGTATTCAGATAAGACCTTGATGCAAGGCCTAAGAACGGGGGATGAAAGAGCCTTTGAGGCGATGTACGAGAAGTTCTTTCCCAAAGTTTTTAACCACGTTTTCTTGGAGTTGCAAAACCAGGCAGAGGCGGAGCAGGTGACGGGGTCGATTTTTTTTGACCTTGTGGACTCCCTTGACAAACTGCCCCACGATATGACGCTGAGCGCCTGGGTTTATAAACTCACCCGTCAACATCTTGCGAGAGCCACCCCGGCCCGGAGAAAATTGGATACGCGGTTTCGGTGGAGAGCCGGTGAAGCCAGTGTCGTTATCCAGACAGAGAAAGAGGCCGTTTCCAACGTTTGTGTGCAAAGATAAACTGCTGAGGGCAGAAAACCATGGCATCGGACAAGAAAATCATTAATCTTTTTGAAGGCAAGCTCAAAATGAAGGAAAAAGAGTGTGCCGACGATGTGCAGGAATTTGAAAAGTTCATCAGCGCCGATGAGGCGCCGATTTCCGCCTCACCGGAATTCAAAGAAGCCTTGCGCAAGAAGCTCTGGAATATGCTCAAGAACAAATCTCACCTTTTGGTGGTGATTGCCCTGTCACTACTCCTTCTTTGATTCGGCCCCCTCAATTCTTTATCATTCATTGAGTCGTTGTCTCTTCGTATTATCCTTCTCATATCCGTCGGTTTTGAATCTCCCCATTGGTTAACAGAAGAATCTCCACACCTTGGTGCCTTCTTAGGACCCCCCGGGCTAGAAAGGCCGCGGGTGAGAGACGAAGCAGCCTATTGGGACTGCCGGAGAAAAGGTTCCAGGTGTGTCTTCGTTTCTTTCACAATGACCGGAGAGAGGGCCAAGAGTCCGATCAGGTTGGGGACGGCCATGAGGCCATTCATCACATCGGCAAAGGTCCAGACCAAATCGAGTTTGGCCATGGCGCCGAGGGGCACGCAGCATACCCAGAGGATCCGGTAAGTGAAAACAGAACGGACACCAAAAAGATACTCCACCGATTTTTCCCCGTAGTACGCCCATCCGATGATCGTGGAAAAAGCAAAGAGGGCGAGGCCGATAGAGACGATCATGGCACCGCCGTCGCCCAGGGGCCCGCTGGAGAATGCCCGGGCGCTGAGCTCGGCTCCGGTCAGCCCGCTTTTCCAGGCGCCGCTGGTAAGAATTGCCAGGCCGGTTACGGTACAGACGACCAGGGTATCAATAAAGGTTTGGGTCATGGAGACAAGGGCCTGTGTGACCGGGTTGGGCGTCTGGGCTGCGGCAGCGGCAATGGGTGAGCTCCCAAGACCTGACTCATTGGAAAAAACACCCCGGGAAACCCCTTTCTGCACTGCCAGGGAGACCGCGGCTCCCGCGAAACCGCCGGTCGCGGCTACCGGCGTGAAGGCGTATTTGAAGATCATGGCCAGCGCTTCAGGGACCTTGGCAACATTCACCAGAATCACGAGGATTCCTCCTGCCATATAAAAGACAATCATGATGGGGACGATTGCGCTGGCGGTGCGCCCGATGCTCTTGATTCCGCCGAGAATCACCAGTGCCGTGGCCGCTCCCAGGGCCAAACCGACCCAAATGGGCGGAATACCGAAAGTCGCCTCCAAAGCGCTGGCCACCGAGTTGGATTGGACCATATTTCCAATGCCGAAGGCGGCAATGGCGGCGAAGAGGGCGAAAGCTGTACCCAGGAGTTTCGAACCCATGCCGATGGAGAGATAGTACATGGGGCCGCCGCTCATGGTGCCTCCGGCCCCGTGTATGCGATATTTCACGGCGAGAAGGGCCTCGGCATATTTGGTCGCCATGCCGAAAAGCCCTGTGATCCACATCCAGAAAAGGGCCCCCGGTCCGCCGGCGGCGATGGCGGTGGCTACGCCGGCAATGTTTCCCGTTCCCACGGTTGCCGACAAAGCCGTCATGAGCGCCTGGAAGTGGGAGATGTCACCTTCTCCCTTCTGAGTCCTCTGGATCAAAGCGAGCCGGAGAGACGGCCAGAGCGCTGAAAACTGGATACCCCGGAGCAGCACCGTGAGATAGACACCGGTGCCGACAAGGAGGATCAGCATCGGTGTTCCCCAGATCAGCCCGTTTGCTCTGTCAAGGAGCTGAATTAATGTCTCTTGCATGGAATGCCCTCTTGCGGTTCAGAAGGTTTGTATTGTCAGGTGGGGCATGACCCCGGGAATTTACCACGCAGCGGCGGTAGAATCAATAGGATTGTTTCTTGTTGGCGTGGAGGAGTCGCGGCGCAACATACATTGACAGGCTCTGTCAGATCATCTATTTTATGATTTCTTCCAGCCATCCTGCTGGTGAAGAAATTGGGATGACGCCCATGAGCCTGGACCGTCTGGAATCGATGAGCCGCGAGCTTGGTGTCGCCGATGCCTGCGAGCAGTTGCTGGCCATCGATATTCCCCGGGAGGACCTTATAAAAACCCTGGAGCGGATTGGCTCGGCAAAGGGGCAGGGAATCCGGCGCAAATGGAATCTCTATCGGGAAGTGGTCAATACCATTCGAGGGGAGTCGGCCTTTCTTGATACTTTTCTGGCCGTTGATATTGAGCGGCGCAGACAGGCGCTCCAGAGTCTGCGCCTGTTGTACCTGTTTGAAGACGTGAACTATCGTGATCGTCTTATTTTGCTCACCAAATTCATCCTGGCTCAAATCAATCCTCTGGGAAACGCCGAGATGCGGCAAGCGGCCTGTGGCATGGTTCGGGAGTTCATACGCCACCCGGACAGGGAGGTAAGGAATGCCACCTTCCGGGGGATTACCTTTGAGGTTGCCCGTCTTCGGCTCAAGGGCGGCGCCTCGTATGTGGAGCCGCTGGTCGGCCTTCTGGTGGAGACGCTGAAGGAAGACCAGGAAACCCGGGAATATCTTCGTCGTGAATCGATGGAAATATACTATACCAAGGAGCAGCGGGATGTGGTGGATGATATCCTTGTTGCCGTGAGCCTGGCGCTGTCGTCGGGTAGTGATGAGGAGACTTGAATGAGACTGACTGTTTTGGGGTCGGGCACCGGTATCCCTTCTTCTGTGAGAGGCGGTCCGGGCTACCTGGTCCGTTCCGGTGACCTGGCCGTCGTTATGGATTTAGGCATGGGAACCCTCGCCAAGCTCCATGGTCTCGGGGTGGCCCTGGAAGATCTTGACGCCGTGCTGATAAGCCACCTTCATCCCGATCATATCGCCGAGCTGGTCTCTCTTCTTTTCGCTCTCAAGAATCCGCTGGTGCTTCGGGAGAAGCCTTTGTTCCTTTTTGGTTGTCGCGGCCTGGGGCGTACCCTGGAGAAACTTCAAACGGTCCACGGTGACTGGATTCATCCCGAGACATTTGCTCTAGAAGTTCGGGAACTGGAGCAATCGCAGGTTGCCTTCGGCGATCTTGTCATAACGTCCGTTCCAGTGGACCATACGGACCACAGTATCGGTTTCCGCCTGCAGGGCGCCGGCGGAAAGATCGCTGCCTATTCGGGGGATACCGATTTCTGTGACGGCCTGGTTGACCTGATTCGGGATGCCGAACTCGCGGTGATGGAGTGCTCCTTTCCCGATGAACAGAAATGCCAGGGGCACCTGACGCCATCGGAAGTCGGCCGGGCGGCGACTTTGGGCGGAGTCGGGCAGGTGATCTTGAGTCATCTTTATCCCGCTTGTGAAGGGGTCGATCTGATCGCCCAGTGCAGGCGGACCTATGACGGGCCGGTCACGGTGGCCCGGGATCTGTTGACCCTGGATGTGTGATAATAGGCTATTGGAAGGAGACCAACGATGAAATGTAAGGTGATTGTCTATACGTCCCAAATATGCCCCTACTGTGTCCGGGCCAAAGGCCTCCTGGACCGAAAGGGCGTCGCCTACGAACAGATTGACATATCCACAGATCCGAAGCTCGAAAAAGAGATGATCCGCATTACCGGCAAGATGACGGTACCCCAGATCCTGATCGATGGCGTTCCCGTCGGAGGCTGTGATGAACTCTACGAACTCGACCGACGGGGCGAACTGGACCAACTGCTCAAACTGGATTCTTCCCATGGCTGAAATCCAGGGGAGTGCTGAATCGTTTGAGCGGATCTTGTCATCGTGGTAGAATAGGAGGCAGGAGATCGATAGGAGGTTCATTAAGTGAAGGTGTTGAATAGCGCAGTTTTCTGCCTTCTGCTTATTTCAACCGCGGCTGGATGCACCAGTCTTCAGTCGGCGAGGATACGGCAGGACGTTACCATCGATACCCATGTCGCGTCCACCACATCCCTTCCCTCGATGGCGACCCTCATGGTTCTGACTCTCCCCCTGGAAGATTTATCCCTTTCAAAAACGACACTGACCGTTAATGAAGCCGCGGCTGACATTGTTTCACTGGAACTGCTCAATGGCGGATTCAATGTGATTGACCGGGCCGTGGTCAATGACTATATGCGTCTCCAGGGTATCGGGCTCCGTTCGGGAGAGCTGAGCAAGATTCTGGGAATGGGGGAAAGCCTGGAGGCCCATTATCTCATTCTCACCAACCTCTTCGAGAATCTGCAGGCCTCCCACAAAATTGATTTTCTCCCCTGGAATATCTTGACCTCCCTCGACACGTCGGCCAACATCGGGATCAGCGCCAGGATGATCGATCTGAAGAGAGGGGAAGTCGTCTGGGTCGGCATTGCGACCACCCAGGACCAGAACTTTCAGACGGCGATTCAAAGAATTGCCCGGGAGCTGATTTCATCATTACAAGGGGGCGGGGACCAATGAGTCAAACCAGCCGCCTGAAGATCTATCAAACGACCGCATGGATCGTGCTGCTTGCGCTGACCGTCGCGGGGTGCGGATCCCTCAGGACGGCGAGGATCCGTAAGGAGGTGACGGTCAATACATTTGTCAATCCCGAATTGAAAATCGCCGAGGGGTCGGTATTTGTCGTACTGCCGGCCCTCCGCACGGAAGAAGGCCCCATCGGATTCTCGACAAGAGCCGTCGAAGCGGCAGCCGATATGATTGCCCTCAAACTCTGGGACCAGGGCTTCCGGGTGGCGGACAAGTTCTTTGCCAAGGAGATGCTCTTCCAAAGGGGGATCGAATTCACACATATCTCTGTCAATGAGGCGGTTACCGTGGGAGAGGCCTTGAATGCGGGCTATGTGCTCATCGTTTCTCTCAACGATCTGGAGGCGGATACACGGGCAGTCTCTTTCGGTCCGTTTAATCTGGTGAATACCGTGGATACGTCGGTTTTGGTCGGGCTGCACTGCAGGGTCATCGACGTGGCTGCCAAAGGGGTGGTCTGGTCCGGGGCGGCCACCACACAGGATAAGAATCTTCAGCTCAGTCTGAGACGTATTGCCGTCAATCTGATCTACTCCTTTCACAACGGCACGGGCAGCAAAAAGCCCAAGGACCGGTCTGTGCCGGGCCTTGGGCTTCATTACTAGCGGTTTTCGGTTTCCAGTTTAACCTTCGATAGGGCCCCCTTCTTCCCAGAGATACCAATCGCCGGTCTGTTCCAGGTAGGTGAGCGCGTTTTGCAGCATTTCATGGTGCTCGCTCTCCTCCTTCGCGAGTGAATCAAAGAGCTTCTTCTCATCGGCGCTCTTGGCGGTTTCCGCCGACGCCTTGTAGAATTTGTACCCTTTGTCTTCCATGGAGAGGGCAAACTTCAGTGCCTCCACGTCAGTGGGGTTGCCGCCCAATTCGGTATTTATCTCTTTTTTCGCTTCCGAAAAGATCGTGCGAATCCGTGCGGCCGGTCCCTCCTGCCTGAGTTCCTTGTCGATGTTGAGCCCTTTTCCAATCGCTTCAATCATGGCCAGGTGGCGTTTTTCATCTTCCACAAAAGACAGGAACATCTTTTGCCCCAGTTGATTCTTGGTTTTCTTGCCGGCTTCCTTGTAAAAGGCCATGCCGTCTTTTTCCATTTGCGCCGCTGTACTGAGTGCTTGTGTCATACCTTTCGTCGGTTGTGCCATAGACCTATCCCTCCTTGAATGCAATTCTTTTTCCGAAAGCCTACCATATCGGTGAAAAAGATCAAGTGTGAAAAGAGAAAGCCCTGTAATCGCTTGTAACCAGTGGGGAAAAGCGCTATAAGTGACCTTGGGGAAATTGAGCAAAGGAGCGTCATTGAAGGAGATCAGAAGGGATAGAACCGCAAGAATTCGCCGCGATCTGACTGCCTGGTACCGCATTCATGGCAGGGAGCTGCCCTGGCGAAAGACCCGCGATTCCTACCGGATCTGGGTATCGGAGATTATGCTCCAGCAAACCCAGGTCGATACGGTGATCGCTTACTACCGACGGTTCCTTGCCGCCTTCCCTACAGTGACCGTCCTCGCCGAAGCTCCCCTGGAGTCCGTGCTCAAGCTCTGGGAAGGGCTGGGCTATTACGCCCGAGCCCGAAACCTGCACCGTGGCGCCAAGGTGGTGGTCTCTCAATACCAAGGAAAACTCCCCTCGACCCTGGAGGGTTTGATGTCGATTCCCGGCATCGGCAGGTCCACGGCCGGCGCCATTCTGAGTCTGGCGTTTGACGAACCGAGCCCTATCCTCGACGGCAATGTCAAACGGGTCCTCTCCCGGCTCTTCGCGGTGAAGGGGGAACTGGAAAAGGGGGGTGTCCAGAAAAGGCTTTGGGATATTTCCCACCGGTTGACGCCCAAGTGTGATGTCCATACTTATACCCAGGCCATTATGGATCTGGGCGCCACCGTCTGTACCCCGCGGTCACCTCAGTGCGAGATCTGTCCCCTGGCCAAGTCCTGTGCGGCCTTGAAGCAAGGTCTCCAGCAACGACTGCCGGAGCGGAGAAGCCGGAAGGCGGTTCCCCACCACGATATGGCCCTCGCTATCGTCCGGAAACGGGGCCGCTGCCTGATCTATCAGCGCCCCGACCAGGGGCTGCTGGGGGGGTTGTGGGATTTTCCCAGCTTCAAGATGACGGGGGACGGGCGGCTGGAAGAGGCGATCTCTGCAGGCATGAAGCATGATTTCGGACTGGCCGTGACGGTAGGAGAGAACACAGGCAAGGTTTCCCATGCCTACACCCATTTCAAGATCACCTTGCATGTCATGGAATGCCGATGCCGGGACGATGCCCAGGCTGTGGCTGCTGCAGTGCCGGTCAAATGGGTCTATCCAAAACAGTTGACACGATACCCTTTCCCCACCGCCGCGCGAAAAGTCTTTGCCCTGCTTGACAAGATCGGTTCGGGAAAATGAGGGTTTCTCCTCACATGTCCGAAAAGAGTTTTCTTCCCTTACCCCAGTTTTCTCTGTCGACTTCGTCGATGACCACGTAAGTATGGTCCGCGGGTTTTCCGGCAACCCGTTCCAGAGTGTCGCAGAATTCCTCGACAATTTGCCGTTTCTGGTCTTTGGTGAGCGTTCCAATCAGCTGCAGATTCACATAAGGCATCATAGACCTCCACTGGTTTGATGGTTCTTTATATTCTTTACAGCCCCTTCCTGTTTTCCGCAAGGAGAAAATCGCCGCAGACGTGATGCGCAGGGGGGGCGAAAGAGTGTCTTGCCGGTGTTTCTTGCCTCAAAAAACGAGGATAACCGGATTCTTCTAAGAGGCTCGGGGATATGAAGTATTGGCTCTCTTGTTGCGGCAAGAGCCGCAAAGAAGAGAGCATATTTCTTAAAGAATAATCGGGAGGCACTCAAGGGATACCGGGATTACCCGGTGGTCTGCAGGTTGGCGGGGTGTCGCATTCGATTTTGGGGAGATGGTGGAAGCCGGCACACGGCAGTCTGCGGCTTTTTCCCCTGAGATGACTTGTATGGTGCCGAAGGGGGGCACGTCCCGTTGGCTGCAGACCTTGCTGCAGCAGGAGACATGGTGTCCCGCATTATTATAAGGTTTTAGAGAATTTAGCACGGAATTTGCAGCATTCGTGGGCCCTTGCTTACCAAATCTTCTCTTTTTAGCGTCGATGATCCCCAGAAAACTATTGCTTGAATGCAGGTAAGAGGCTGTATACAATCCCATCTGGCACCGCTTGTAAAAGGTTATGAGTTGATCCAATCATGCCATTATTCGGTGGTTTGCTTAGGAGGGGTCTTTTATACGATTATCAAAGCTATAAATAGGAGTTCCATGAAAAAGTCTATTTTAAGATTTCTTCGAGTAGCAGATATTCTAATTGCTCCCCTTGTTTACCCCTCAGCTTGGCTACTGAAGTACGTGCGTCGTGCAGGAGTCCAAAGGCTGCCAAACTGCAAAAAGGCTCTAATGAAGATTGGAGTTTTCCCCATTCTCAATCATTACTATGAACCACAGTTTGATAATCGAAAGGCCAAACAACCGTTGTCGCAAGACCGGGCCCTTCCCGGGGTAGACTGGAACATTACTAACCAACTTAAGATCCTTGAGGGGTTTAGATTCTCGCAAGAGCTTGCAGACATACCGCAGAAGAAGCCCGACACCCTCGACTTCTATTTTAATAATGGCGCATTTGAATCGGGTGATGCTGAGTATTGGTATCAGCTAATTCGCTCGATTAAGCCAAAAAGAATATTTGAAGTCGGCAGCGGAAACTCAACTCTAATGGCAATAAAGGCCATCCGTAGAAATCAGCAGCAAGATCCCGATTACAGGTGTAAGCATGTTTGCATCGAACCCTATGAAATGTCTTGGCTTGAAGAAACGGGTGTATCAGTTGTCAGGAAAAAGATCGAAGATGTAGAGCCGGTCTTTTTCTCTGAACTTGAAGAACATGATATCTTGTTCATTGATTCGTCCCATATCATAAGACCTCAAGGCGATGTACTCTTTGAGTATCTTGAATTGCTACCCACTCTCAGAAAAGGCGTGATTGTTCATGTACATGATATATTTTCGCCCAAGAATTACCTGAAGCAGTGGTTGGAAGATGAGGTGAAGTTCTGGAATGAGCAATATTTGCTAGAGGCGTTCCTTTCGCATAATTGCAGTTGGAAGATCATAGGAGCTCTCAACTATTTGCACCACCATTATTACGATGAACTAAAGTTCGCTGCGCCGTTTCTAACGCCTGATCGTGAGCCTGGCTCCTTCTATATTCAAAGAATCGTCTAACGAGGCGCTTCACCGGACGGTTTATTCGCTTCGCTCCAAAGCCGCCGGTGACCCTGGTTCGTTGGGCTTCATGCTAAACAACAGAAGCAGCAACGAAATGAGATCTACAGGTAGGTAAAATGCTTTTTAACTCAATAGACTTTGTAATATTCAGGACCTACCCCCGGTTACGTCCACATGTCCGAAAAGAGCTTTCTTCCCTTACCCCAGTTTTCTCTGTCGACTTCGTCGATGACCACGTAAGTATGGTCCGCGGGTTTTCCGGCAACCCGCTTCAGAGTGTCACAGATTTCCTCGACAATCCTGTTTTCCGCAACCAGTAAATCGACGCAGACTGAATCGTGTCAGGCGGTATCTTATGCGGCACTGCAACAGATTTACGCAGGCAGTATCACGGTTAGATTGGCAGGAGGTATAGGAACAGCCGGCACACAGAGCTCTGCGGCTTCTTTCAAAGGGATGAATTTCATGGTGCCGAAGGGGGGAGTCGAACCCCCACGGGATTGCTCCCACTGGTCCCTGAAACCAGCGCGTCTACCAATTCCACCACTTCGGCACGAGAAAAAAACGGGGTGGTTGCGAAGGCTGGGCGCAAGGGCGCCCCCTATCTGATGGTAGGGCGGATCTTACTGAATACAAGCGGGATTTGTCAAGGGCAAAACCAACAAGGCTCCCCGGTGCTGAAGTCGTTAGAGATCGTGCTGTTCACCAAAGGCCAGCG
>CAYUBU010000446.1:0-16789 GCA_964443105.1 uncultured Nitrospirota bacterium | reverse complement strand
GCGGAGGCATTTGTCATCCTTGCCGAAAAATCGGTGAGGGGCTCCGGGAATTTCTCCGTGGCTCTTGCCGGCGGGAGCACGCCGAGAGGCCTCTACGGTGCTCTCGCATCACCGGAGTTCCGCGAGCGCGTTCCCTGGAACAAAGTCCACCTCTTCTGGGGCGACGAGCGATGCGTTCCGCCGAACCATGAGGCAAGCAACTACAAGATGGTTTACGATTCCCTGCTTGTTCACGTGGACCTGCCCGTTAAGAACATCCATCCCATGCGAGGCGACCTGGAGCCAAAGCAAGGAGCTGCGCGCTACGAGAGTGAACTGCGTACTTTTTTTTCGGGGCAGGAGTTTCCATTTTTTGATCTAATTCTCCTGGGGTTGGGACAGGACGGCCACACGGCGTCCCTTTTCCCGGGGTCGCCGGCCCTCTCCGAGCATGACCGCTGGGTTCTACCGGCCCACTCGGTGGAGACCGGTACCGACCGCATCACGCTCACTTTGCCCGTACTGAATCATGCCGGTGCTGTCTTCTTCCTCGTGGCAGGCAACGGCAAGGCGGCGATTTTGGGGGAGGTGCTCAAAGATCCCCAAGGGTGCCCGGCCCTCCCTGCAGGGCGGGTGAGACCCACTCGTGGTTTGGTAACATGGTTTGCAGATGAAAGGGCGTCAGAAAATCTGGCGCGCTGCTGACGGTTATGGCTCCATATACCGATACCTTGAAAGTGCGGAGTTTTCTCCTTCTTGCAGTGATACTTTTATGGCACGGGCCGGCGATAGGAGAGACAAACTCCTGTATCACCTGTCACAGCGGTCTCGAGAGGGGGACGAGGGAAGGATCTGCCTTTGCTGAATGGAAGGGATCGGTTCATGCCCGGGCCGGAGTCGCCTGCGACGCGTGCCACGGGGGAGACCGGGGCGCGGTTCTGTACGCTGACGCGCACCGCGAGATTCTGGGTTCCTCCGACCCCCGGAGCCGAATTCATGGGAATAGTATTCCGGGACTCTGCGGGGGGTGCCACGCCCCTCAACTCAAAGAGTTTCAGATGAGCCGCCATTTTCTCAACCTCCGGGCCGGCGGACGTGAGATGCGGGGCCCCACCTGTGTTACCTGTCACGGTGCGATGCATACGACCATTCTCTCTCCTGAAGCCGTTGCCGACAAATGCCGGCTCTGCCACAACCGGGAGAGCGGGGTCTTGCCCAACATCCCCGGAGAAGCTCATGCCACACTGGCACTTATCTTCTACGCCCGGACCACCCTTCAGTGGAGTGAGGAATTCATCGCCGCAGCCCGGGAGCAGGGGCATAATGTTTCAGAGGCGACCGAGGTTCTGAAGGAGGCGGAAGTCAAGTTTCGATACTCCAAGATCAAATGGCACTCCTTCAACTTTCCGGAGATCCTGAGGATGGTAGATGGTGCTTATGAGGCTGCAAAACGGGCCAAAGAACTCGCCGCCAGGGAAGTCAATCAGGCAGGCAAGGAAAGATAAGTGAACCTCTTCAGCCGGCGGCCTGAGCCAGCAGACTCTTATCCCGTACCGTGATGTGGCGGTCTTTCATTTCGATGATTCCGTCCTTTTCGAACTGGCGCAGCGTCCGGGACACGGTCTCCCGGGCCGTGCCAATCAAAGAAGCGATTTCCTGATGGGTCAGTTCCAGAGGGAAACGGACTTCGTCCTGATTCAAGCGATCATAGGCTTCCATCTTTGCCAGCAGGAACCCCGCCAGTCGACGGGATGCGTCTTTCAGCGTCAGATCGGTAACGGCCGTGGCGAAGTGGCGCAGCCGGTCGCCCACAATTTCATACACCTTGCCAGTCATCTGGGGGTACCGGGCGAGGATCTGAAGAAAGTCATCCCGGTTGACGAAAAGCAGTGTTGACGGCGAGAGAGCCTCGGCGGAGGCCGGGTAGTTCCGGCCATCCAGAACGGGAAGTTCAGCAAAGAACTGGCCCGGGCCGAAAACCTGAAGAATACGCTCTCTGCCGTCTTCAGACAGTTTATAGACTTTCACACTGCCTGATCGGACAAGATAGAAATGGCGTCCCGGTTCACCCTCTCGGAAAATGACCTCACTCTTTCGCATTTTCTTTTCCCGGAAGAAGGGAAGGGTCGAGCGAACTTCGTCGTCGGTGAGCGGGGAAAAAATCGCCACCTTCCGTACCACGTTGAATTTCCGTTTATCTGCCTCGTCTTTCATGGTGAACGGTCTCCGGCGCCGGTTCCTGTTCCCAACGTAACAGAAAGGGGCCGCACTGTAAAATGAAAAGGTTATGTTAAGGGTGAGGACATTGCCCTGCTTTTCACGGGGGTTCATTTGATCATGGCACGGGAGTGCGCGACCTTCGTCACCGGCAGCGCGGAGTTTCGATCTGAACCCGGGGCGTTTGAATTGGGCGGCCAAAAGGTCATGCCGTGCGGGAAGGCTGCAGGGCTAAACCATGGCGCCGGCCTCTTGGCGCATCATAACAAGACATTAAGGCAAAATATCCTGGGGGGAAGTTCTGGACCAAGGGGCGCCAATGCCGTGCTTTTGGAGAGGAGCGGGGCGACTTCTTTGTTGACAGGGGCGTTTTGAAATTGTATTATTATCAACAAGTTATACTAATCGCAGGGGGTTCCTGTTGAATATACCGAATTTACTCTCGATCTTTAGGATTATGGTCATCCCCCTCTTCATTTTTCTCCTGCTTCCAGCTGAACCGGACAAGCTTTATGTGGGAGGTTTCATTGTTTTTTCCCTTGCTTCCATCAGTGATTTTCTTGACGGCTACATTGCCAGAAAGTCAAACCAGATCACAAAGCTGGGCAAGCTGCTCGATCCCATTGCCGACAAAATACTGACCTCCGCGGCACTCATTTCCCTCGTGCAGCTCCAGCGGGTTGCGGCGTGGATCGTGGTGGTGATCATAGCCCGGGAGTTTGCGGTGACCGGAATTCGGGCCATGGCGGCTGCAGAGGGAGAGATCATGCCTGCGGATCAACTGGGCAAATATAAGATGGGCGCTCAGATCACCGGTATTCTCATGCTCTTACTCGATCATAAATGCCTGATTTTCGACTGGCATCTACTGGGGACCCTTGCCATCTGGTTGGCCATGATTCTGGCCCTTGTCTCGGGCACTCAGTACGTCATTCGTTTCGCCCGGGACATGGATCTGTCATGAAGGGGCTTTTCCCAGCGGCTTCAATTCTGGCACCAATCCTGGCATATCTGCTCGGTTCGATTTCCTTTGGTATGCTCATTGCCGGCAGGCGGGGGGTAAACCTCAGGGAACATGGCAGCGGAAATATCGGCAGCACCAACGTACTCCGGGTGATAGGAAAAAAAGAGGCGGTGCTGACCCTGGCAGGTGACGTGCTCAAGGGGACAGTGGCTGCAGGGGTGGCGCGGGTTTTGACCGATGATCCAGTCTGGATAGTCCTCGCTGCCTTGGCCGCTATTGTGGGGCACAATTTTCCCCTTTATTACCGGTTTCGGGGCGGTAAAGGCGTGGCCACCACCTTCGGGGTGCTCTTCGGCTATATGCCCTGGGTTGGTCTGGTCCTCCTGCTTGTTTGGGGCGGCGCTGTCAGGGTGACCCATATATCCTCCGTCGGCGCCTTGTCCGTTGCCGTGGCGCTGCCTTTGCTCTCCTTCTGGTTCTATGGGGATGCGGCCCATCGATTCTTCGGCGTGGCCGCGGCGCTGATGATGCTGATTCGCCATAAGGATAACGTCGCGCGGCTCCTCCGGGGAGAAGAACGTTAAAGCGTGTTTGGAGCCTGGAATGAGGCAGGATGATTCGAATGGTATCTGATCATAATCGCAATGGCAGCATGAGAAAAGGGGCGGCTTCTTTCCTTTGTATCAAGCCCCGGCTCAACGTTCGTGACCTGATGACTCCGGTCACCATGCTTAGCCGATTGTCCTCTTTCATGATGGTACTGTTGACAGCCTCCGTCTTTCTGGCAGGCCTGGCTCCAAAAATCGCCGCTTACGAAGCAATCGATGTGGTTCAGGATGAGATGTCTCTGCGAATTCCTCTTGATATGCTGAAGGCACCGGCCATCGAGATTTCCGAAGGGAGGCCGGCCCCTCTATTTGAAGGCTTGGAACGGGAGTGGTTTCTCAGGAAGAAGAACTTGTCCATAGGTGATGAACAGGTGGGAGACCAGGTACTCGACCGCATTCACGAGTCCATGCTCGATCTCGGTGTGGTGCGGATGCGCCCTTACGCGGCATCTCTGTTGCGGGAAGCCAGGTATCATATGGACAGGGGAGGGACGGAGAGGGCCATAGCGCTCAGCGAGGCGGCGGCCCGATTCGCGCCCGGTAGTCCCGAACCGCACGTGATGCTTGCCCGGGTCTACTGGCACGAGAAGAAATCAAATGTATTCGCGGTAATCTTGCAATGGTTTGAAGCTGGGCGGGCTGCCCTTGCCGATCAGGAATATCGTGCCGCTCTCTGGCCGAATGTGGGACTCATGGCGCTACTTTCAGGGGCTCTGTTTTTCACCGTTTTCTATATCGCTCAGATACTTCGGTACTTCGGACTCCTGGTTCACGACTTCCGAGAGCTTCTCCCGGGCGAGCCTTCTGAAAAATTACTGGCCCTTGCGTCCCTGTTTCTGGTATTGGCGCCGCTGATTCTGGGATGGGGTCTCTACGCGCTGGGTGTTTTTTGGCTGGTGCTTTTCTGGAGTTATGGCACCCTCAAGGAACGGTTTGTGCACTTCCTGTTTCTTCTCTTTATCCTATTGACACCTTTCGCCTTCCATTTGGTTCAAGAGTCGGTTGTGGCATTCTACGGGGAAGGGAATGCAATTCGGATCCTCCATCGGGATGGCATTTCCGATAATGGCATGGTAGCCCGGCTGGAAAATCTGCAGGAAGCCGATCCCACGGATGACGAGGTTCTTTTCATGCTGGGAACGGCGTACAAGAAACGGGGGGAGTACAACAAGGCCGAAAGTGCTCTCGCCGCGGCGATCCGCATCAATCCGGAAGTGGGAGCGTACTATAATAATCTTGCCAATACCCACTATGCATTGCGGGATCTGGACAAAGCGGTGGAGAACTATGAAGAGGCCATCGCCCGGGACCCCAAGGTGGGAAGCTTTCATTACAATCTCAGTGCTGCCTTAAGAGAGCTTTTGAAACTTGATGAAAGCGACAAGGAATATTATCTGGCCAAAGAACTCAATCCGGAGGAGGTTTCCTATTATGCCGACATCCTGGGGCCCAACTATAATCGCATGGTCATAGATACGGTGCTCGGCAGCACGCCCATGTGGCGGGTTTTTCTGGGGCAGGGCCGCTCCGTCCTCCGGGAGCAGTTCACCGGGCCGCAGATCCGCCAGGCCTTCGTGCAGTACGGGTTGCGGCCTTCCTTGCTGATTCTTCTGGTCATCGCAGCCCACTATATCAGACATCTGGCTGGAACGGCCCGGGAATGCGATAAGTGCGGCGCTGTTTTCTGCAAGCGGTGCCAGAGTGACATGCGGCGGGAAGCGATCTGTTCAAAATGCATTCATCTTTTTGAGGATCAAGCCGCTGTCGACGTGAAACAGCGGACCCGAAAGATTATCGAAATTCGAAACCACCGGGAAACGTCGGCCAGTCGGGGCCAATTCCTCGGCATCCTGCTGCCCGGCGGCGGGCATATCTACAAGGGGTGGGTAGGCGTAGGTTTTCTGGTGGTCTTCAGCATCGCTGGATTGCTTATCTATGGTTTTTTCCCCGAGCTGCTGCTGAGCGCGTCGGCCGGTTTCCAGTTACTGCCTCAGTATGTCCATTTGTGGGTGCTTTTTCCGGTGGGATGCATATATATTCTTTCCCTGCTCCATTTGAGCCGTGTCCGCCGCTGACTGCCGCCGCGGTTTAATTGGTTGCACCCAGGTTTCCGGTTGGCACCGCCTGGTTCGGACTGTACAGCATTTTACCTGACCGGCGCGAGGTCCTTTGTCCGGTCCGTCACAATGAGGTTCTTCGATGGCCCTTGAAGGCAACATCAGGGATTTCGGATTCAGTGATATCCTGCAGCTGATTGCCATGCAGAATAAGACAGGGATATTGACACTGGCTTCGGGGAATGAAACTCTCACCATAAGCTTTCTCGAAGGTATGGTCGTGGGGGCGGATCCCTACCGAAAGTGGAAGGCTGAACTTTTGGGTGAGTCCCTGGTGTCGGCGGAACTCTTGAGCCAGGAGAAGCTGGATCGTGCCCTCCAGATCCAGAAGGAAACGGGAAAAAAGCTGGGACATATTCTTTCTGACGAAGGGATGGTCAAGCCCGAGGAAATTTCAGGTATGCTCAATCTTCAGGTCCGGGAAGCCATTTACGAAGTCTTTGCGTGGGAAGAGGGGACTTATCGGTTTGAGCAGATCCCTGTGACCTATGATAAAGCCAATATGAAACCGATTCCCTGTGACCGCATTCTGATGGAGGCCATGCGGATTATGGATGAATGGCCTCTCGTGAGGAAGGTGGTGCCGTCCAACGACCTGGTTTTCAAGAAGGCCGACGAGAAAATGCAGCTGGAAGTGTCTGATGATGATCTGGACAAAGTTTTTGACACGGTTTTTGACTCTGCAGAGAATTCGGGCAGCGGCGGCACCGATTCTCTGAACAAGGAATTTCCCCTAAGTCTATCAGAAGAAAAAATCTACTCACTGGTGGATGGTAAACGAACGGCCCAGGACCTGGTTCACCTCGGCCGGATCGGCACCTTCGAAACTTGCAAAGCGCTCTACAGTCTCGTGAGTTCCGGCCTCCTCGAACTGGCTGACGAATACGGAAGTCGTCCCCACCTGGGGGAAAGCAGTTCATCAGGAAACCGGGCAAAGAAATTCTTGCTGAATCTTGTGGCTTATGCCATTATGCTCCTCCTCGTGGGATCGCTCCTTGTTTCCGCCTCGAGGGAGGGAAGCGGTTTTCTCTTCTCGGTTACGAGAGGATTGACGGATCGTTTCGAACCGCTGAAGAAGATCTATACCGTTCAGGAGATGAACCGAATTCTCTTTGCCTGCCGCCTCTACTACCTGGAGACCCGCGCGGTTCCCCGGGGGCTTAACGATTTGATTGTCACAGGTCTTCTTGACAAGCGGGACATGGGGGATCCCTGGGGCAATCTCTATCGGATAACGACAGAAGGAGGTCGGATCGCGCTCACCAGTGCCGGAAAGGACGGCGAAATCGATACAACCGATGACTTGGTTAGAGTAGAAACGTTATAGGGAGATCGGTAAGCATGGATACGCACGAGATGTTGGAAGAATTGGAATCTGTCGCCGAGGTTCTGGGAATCAAGGTGCGCTACGAAAAGTGCAAGAGCCGCGGTGGGCTTTGCCGCGTCCGGAACGAGCCGATGATCATCGTGCGGAAGACCCTGACAATGCCTGAACGGCTTGAAATCGTGGCGGAAGCCCTGGGACAGTTTCCTATGGAGTCAACCTATCTGAAACCGGAAGTCCGAAGCTACCTGGAAGGATTGGTTCCCCGCAGTGAGGAGGAATCGGAGGAGCCCCTGGATCCCCGGGAGTTTGAACACGACTGATCTGTCATCCATCACGTTTTCGCTCCCCGTGGGCGTGCGGCAATCGGGCTAGGTGGGGCGCTGCTTTCCAGTCTTGGCCTTGGCAATTTCAGAAAAGTAGGACGGATTGTCCGCAAATTTCAGCGCCTCTTCATACCGCACTTTCCCCGTTGTTACCAGTCTCACCAGATTTGCGTCAATCGGTTCGAAGTCGTCCTGGTCCGCCGCCGTTTGGGTTCGGATCTGGTGAACTTTCTCCGACCGGATCAGATGCTTGACCCGGGTAGAGTTGGTCAGCTTCTCATAGGCCAGCAGCCGGGTTTGTCCATCGACCGACGGCACGAGGCGCTGAGATAGGATCAGGAGCAGGGACTCGGCGAGCTGGGCGCGAATCTGATTCTGCTGTTCTCCGGGAAAGACATTGATCAGGCGATCGATGGTGGTGGTGGCGCTCAGGGTATGAAGGGTGCCCATGACCAGGTGTCCCGTTTCTGCCGCGCTCAGGGCGATAGAAATGCTTTCAAAATCCCGGAGTTCTCCGATCATGATGACATCGGGGCTCTGACGGAAGATATGTTTCAGGCCCTGGGCGAAGGATTCGGTGTCTGTTCCCACCTCCCGCTGGTTCACGTTGCTGTTCTTGTGCTGAAAAAGAAACTCAATGGGATCTTCGATGGTGATGATGTTGGCTTTCTTCCGGGTATTGATGACTTCGACGAGAGAGGCCAGGCTGGTCGACTTGCCGTGGCCCGTGGGGCCGGTTACCAGAATCAGTCCCTGGGGCCGCAAGGCGAACTCTGCGATCCAGGCCGGCAGGCCGAGATCCTCAAGGGTCGGTATGCGCTCCATGAGACTCCGGGCCGTGAGAGAGAGGCTGTTTCTCTGTTTATAGATATTGATTCGAAAACGACCGATATCAAAGAGAGAGTAGGCGAAATCGAGTTCTCCATGCTCCTCGAACTTCTGTTTCTGGTTTTCCGTCAAGATGGAAAAGATCAGCTCTTCCGTTTGTCCGGGAGTCAGCGCCCTGTACGGCAGGCGCATCACCTTGTGGTTCAATTTGAGACTTGGCGCGACACCGGCCGTTAAGAGGAGGTCCGATGCCCCTTTGTCCATCGCCAGTTTCAGAAGGTCCCTCAGGTCGAGTTCGGGGGAGACAGCTTTGGTCTTCTTCCCGCTTTTGACGTAAGTTCTGGCGCCGTAGCCCTCTCTCTGAAAGAACTCGATTGCTTCCAGGATGTCGGTCTCCGGCGCAAGAAATCCCCGAATAGGGCGGTTCAAGGTATATTCAAGATCATACTGTATTTTGATATCCGTGGGATCGGCCATGGCGACAACGACGGTGTTGCCCTCCTCCGCCACCGGAAGAACGTTGTGCAGCTTCACTTTGTCGAAGGGGATCAAACCCTGCAGCCTGGGGGAAATCTCATGGCCGGTCAGGTTGATGGTCTGGATGCCCAGTTTGGAGCTGAGGACATTCAGGAGCTTTTCTTCATCCACATACCCCAGGAGGACCAGGTTGGTGCCGAGGAAACCGCCTTGCTGGTACTGCCGTTTCAGGGCTTCTTTCAACTGCTCTTCGGTGATGACCCTGCTTTTGACAAGAATTTCACCCAGCTTAACAGTTGTCGCCGGTCTTGTGGTAATCATGGCTCCCTCCGCTGAAGGTGTTTAATGGCCTCTATTATAGCAAGGATGGAAGCGACCTACAATCACGAAAGTTGTACCTTGCTATTCGTAGCGCAGGGCTTCCACGGGGTCCAGCCTGGACGCCTTATAGGACGGATAGAGTGTCGACAGGAGACTGATGATGCACGAGATACTCACCACAAAGGCAACGTCCTTGGGTTTCACCAGTGACGGGAGTTTGTCGATATAATAGACCGAGCTGTCGATCACTTTGAAGTGGAAGAGGTTCTCGATGAAGGCAACGATGACCTCCAGGTTCAGGGCCACCAGAAGACCGAGAGCGCAGCCAAGGCCTGTGCCCACGATGCCGATGATCAAACCTTCGACCATGAAGATACGCATGATGCTCTTGTTCCGAGCCCCCATGGACTTTAAGATCGCCACCTCTTTCCCTTTCTCCATCACCACCATGGTCAGGGTGCTGATGATGTTCAGGGCGGCGACGAGGATAATGAGTGACAAAATGATGAACATGACGATCTTCTCCAGGCGGAGCGCGGAAAAGAGATTGCGATTCATCTGCATCCAGTCTTTGGCCCAGTAGCCCGCACCCAGGCTGTCCTGGAGGTCTTTTCTTACCTGGTCGGCGGCATAAATATCTCTTATTTTAACTTCCACCCCCGTGACCCGATCTCCCAGATCGAAGAACAACCTTGCCTCGTCGAGGGAAATATAGGCCAGACCCGTGTCGTATTCGTAGAGACCGGCATCGAAAATCCCCACGACCCGGAACTGGGTCATCTTGGGGACCATGCCGAGGGGGGTGATCCGGCCGAGGGGGGATACCACATTGACCGGATCCCCCAGGTAAACACCGAGCATGTTGGCCAGTTCCTTGCCCACAACGATGCCCCGGGACTCGCCCTCATCCGCCGTCGGCGGCGAGACAGCCAGGTCCATGAGGTTCCCCTCAATGATATTGTCGGTGATGTCCGTCACCTTCCCCTCTTCCTCCGGCAGGATGCCCCGGAGCACGACGCCGGCCACGTTCGTCTGGGACGTCAACATGACCTGACTGAAGATAAAGGGTGTGGCTGAAACCACCTGCTCGTTCTTCTGGATTTTCTGGATGACTTCAGGATAGTTGGTCATGCCTTCCTTGCCGAGAGAAAGGACAACCACATGGGAGTTGGTACCGAGAATCTTGGACTTGAGGTCCTCCTCAAATCCCGACATGACGGCGAGGACAATGATCAGGGCCATCACGCCGACGGTGACGCCGATGATGGAGATCAAGGTAATCAGTGAAACGAAGGCATTCTTTCGCTTTGACTTGAGATAGCGAAATCCAAGGAATAGCTCATAGTTGAACATGTTCTTCCTTCCGACGGGGCTACACTTCCGGCCGCATTTGGGGAAAGAGAATGACGTCCCGAATAGATTCATTCCCCGTGAGAAGCATAACCAGGCGATCGATGCCGATCCCTTCACCGGCGGCGGGCGGCATGCCGTACTCCAGGGCCCGGACAAAATCGTGATCCATGAACATGGCCTCGTCATCGCCCTGGTCCCGAGCCTGAACCTGCTGTTCAAAACGGGAGCGCTGGTCTTCGGGATCGTTTAGTTCAGAAAAGGCGTTGGCCATTTCCTGCCCGGCGATAAAAAGCTCGAACCGTTCAACCAGTTCCGGGTTGTCGGGCTTTCGCTTGGACAAGGGAGATAGCTCCGTGGGATAGTCGATGACGAAGGTGGGCTGAACCAGCTTCGACTCCACCAGAGATTCAAAGAGTTTGTCCAGAATCTTCGCCCGGGACGTCTTTGCCTGGACCGGGATTCCCAGGGCTGCGGCGGTCTTCCTCAGGGCGTCCATGTCGTGAAGTCCTTCAAGAGCAAACCCCTCGGCCTTGAGTGCATTGTCCAAAGCCTCTGAATAGGTAATTTTCGCATAGGGCGGCTGCATGCTGATGGCATTTCCTTTGTACTCCACGACCTGGGTTCCCGTGGCTTTTTCGGTGACCTCTGCCAATAGTTCCTCAGTCAGGGGCATGAGGTCGGTGTAGTCGGCATAGGCCATATAGAATTCAATCATAGTGAACTCGGGATTGTGCTGAAGGTCCATCCCCTCGTTCCGGAAGTTTCTGTTCAACTCATAGACGCGCTCGAATCCGCCGACCAGCAGTCTCTTTAAATAGAGCTCCGGTGCGATGCGAAGAAATAGATCGACGCCCAGGGCATTGTGGTGCGTCTTGAAGGGGCGGGCCGTCGCGCCGCCGGGAACGGGCTGCATCATGGGCGTTTCCACCTCGATGAAACCCCGGTGATTCATAAAGTCCCGCACAGCGTTGATGATACGGCTTCTCTGCACAAACGCGCGCTTGACCTCGGGATTGGCCACAAGATCCAGATAACGCTGACGGTAGCGCAGTTCCTTGTCCTGAAGGCCGTGCCATTTTTCCGGAAGGCCTCTGACCGATTTGGTAAGCAGGGTCAGTTCGTGAATTTCGATTGTGAGTTCAGCGGTTTTGGTGAAGAAGAGTTTCCCCGCGACGCCGATAAAGTCGCCGATATCCACCCGCTTGAAAAGCTTGAACTGCTCTTCGCTCAAGACATTCTTGGCGGCAAAGATCTGGATTTTGCCGGTGCTGTCCTGAATATGGGCGAAGGCGGCTTTCCCGAAACGCCGCATGGCCACCACACGGCCGGCAATCTTGACCGGGATCTTCTGCTCGGCGAGAGCTTCGGGCGCCGTCTTCCCGTGGGTTTCAAGGATCTGGGCTGCTGTGTTCTCGGGATCGTAGCGGTGGGCATAGAGGACCACGCCGTCTCCGGCCATTTCCCGTATTTTTTTCTTTCGCTGCTGTATCAGTTCACTTTCGTCTTTGGACATGGCGGTCCTTCGAGAGATGGGAATCTTGCCCCGGTTCTCTTCAATGATGCCGGGAAATACGAGGCAGAACTATAAAAGACTCGGTCACTGCCGTCAAGCATGAAATACCGTGAAATCCCTTGACTGACGCAACATCCGGGGAAAGCCCACACTCATGAGCGAGATCGGTTCAGGCGCGGTGGGCCTTGTCCCCCTGGGTTTGGAGAAGATAGGCTTTGATGAATTCGTCGATTTCGCCATTGAGCACGGCGTCCACATTGCCAGCTTCCACTTTCGTCCGAATGTCTTTCACCAGTTGATAGGGCTGAAGCACATAGGAGCGTATCTGACTTCCCCAGGCGATTTCTTTCCTCTCCCCCAGCATCTCATCCATTTTCTCTTTCTGCTTGTCCTGTTCCAGTTCGTAGAGCCGTCCTTTCAGAACCTTCATGGCATTGGCCTTGTTCTTGTGCTGAGACCTGTCGTTCTGGCACTGGACAACGATTCCCGAGGGAATATGGGTAATCCGTACGGCCGAGTCGGTCACATTGACATGCTGCCCCCCGGCCCCGCTGGAACGGTAGGTGTCGATTCTGAGATCTTCTTCGCGAATGTCCACTTCAATCTCTTCATCCAATTCCGGATAAACCATGACGGAAGCAAAAGACGTGTGGCGCCGCTTCCCGGCGTCATAAGGGGAGATTCGGACCAGCCGGTGTACACCATCCTCCGCTTTCAAAAGTCCAAAGGCGTATTCGCCTTCCACAATGCAGGTCACACTCTTGATGCCTGCTTCTTCACCATAGATGAGGTCCAGGACGGTAAGCTTGAAACCCTTATTTTCCGCCCACCGTTCATACATCCTGAGAAGCATCTGGGCCCAGTCCTGGGACTCGGTTCCGCCGGCCCCGGGATGTATGTTGACAATCGCGTTGTTTGCGTCTACCGGATCGTCCAGCATGGACTTGAGTTCCAGCTTTGTCAGGTCATCTCGAAACGACTTCAAGGACTGGCTGATCTCGGGATAGAGAGATTCATCTTCTTCCTCCACTGCCAGTTCAATGAGCGTGGACAGGTCTTCCTGGGAACGGTTGATGGCGTCCCAGGAGGCAAGCTGAGTTTGGAGGGCAGTGCGTTCCTTGAGTATTTCCTGGGTGGTCTGCGGTGCATCCCAGAAGGCAGGATCGGCAATGTGTGTTTCGATTTCGGCCAGCCGTTCACGGGCCCGGGTCAAGTCAAAGATGACTCCGGAGGAGTTCCAGGTCTTTGGTCAGCTGCTTCATCCCTTTTTTGAACTCATCGATCATTTCAATCCCCTCCCCGCCAGTTCAGTTCTGTCGAGCCTGCTCTTCGACCGGTTCCCGCAGGCGTCCTGCGCCCCTTCGACAGCTCTTCTTAGCACTTTATAACCGAGTATTCATACCACATTTAGAAGACCCTTGGCAACCGCTTATTTCTGTCAAATCTCTTGAAATTGTTGACAAATTATTATAGAGTGTATACATTGCTTCTCAGAACGGGAGAATGTGACAATGAAAATCACGGATCACGAAAAGGCAAAACGACTTGCCCGAACGATTCTTTCGGATATCTCCTTATACAACCAGCCGAAGATCGAAAAAGGCATCAAGAACGACAATCTTTTTGACCTTTTGGAGGAAGACCTTCAGAAGGGTTTGGAGCTATATCGGAGCCGCGTGTCGCCGGAGATTTCGAGTCAAACCAACTATTTTAACATTGCGGTCGTCGATATCCTCATCAAGAATGGAGGTAAGATCGAGTCTGATATATGGTAGCTTCTGCCTTTACCTCTGAGCGGCCGGCGTAGGCACTCTGCATCGAAATTTTCTGTCAAAGGCCAGGATTGCCAGGATTGAAGGAGTAGACCCATTGGGGAATGGGGATTTCCTGCCTCGAGCCCGGATATTGCATGTTTAAATCTTTAAGGAAGCCGGATAAGCGCACCTATGCGTGTGCCGGAAAATTTTCTGACTTCGAAATATCTTAAGGTGTCTTCAGCCGGAAATTTTTCCGCGCCCGGCCCACGGCGCTTCTACGACCTCTCATTGCGATCGATCACCCAGTATCCGGGCTAGATCTTGGTTCAGTCCATTGCTGATGTGTTGCTTCCAAACTCTTTCCGATGAGGTGCTCTATGGCAAAAAAAGACCCCGCCTCTGTGCGCAATCTCGCTGTAGTCGGCCACGGCGGCGCCGGCAAAACCTCCCTTTGTGAAGCCATCCTCTACGACGCAAAAGTCACCACCCGTCTGAATCGCGTGGACGACGGTAACTCGGTGCTTGATTTTTCCCCTGAAGAAATCGAAAGAAAGTGTACAATCTCCTCGTCGATGGCCATGGCGCCCTGGAATGAGGCGAAACTCTTCATTCTGGATACCCCGGGCTACATGAATTTTATCGCCGATACCAAAGGTGTTCTCAAAACCCTCGATGGTGCCGTGGTTTTGGTGAGCGCCATATCCGGCGTCAAAGTAGAGACGGAGAAGGTCTGGGCGTACGCCGATGAGTACGGCATGCCCAGACTCATTTTCGTAAACAAAATGGACCGGGAGCGGGCGGATTTTTTTCGGACCGTTGAGGACATCGAGAAAACCCTGGGGGTCACCCCCCTGGTTCTTCAGCTTCCCATTGGCAAAGAAGCGGGATTCAAAGGTGTCTTTGATCTATTGACCATGGAGGCGCAGGAAAATGCCGGGGGAACCTCAGGTGAAGTGCGAAAATCTTCGGAAGTGCCGGAGGAGTTGAAGGAGAAAATCAGCTATTGGAAAGAAAAGATGGTGGAAACCGCCGTGGAGATGGATGACGAGCTTCTCGAACGTTATCTGGAAGGGGGCGAGATCAGCCAGAAGGAATTGCACAGTGCCATCGCGAAGGGAACGCTGGCCGGCAAGTTTGTGCCCGTATTCTGCGGAGCCGCCACAGCCAACGTCGGCGTGCGTCAGTTGCTGGACGGGATCGTAGCCTTCCTGCCTTCGCCGGTGGCCATGGCGGAAGTCAAACCTGTTGAAGGGGTGGATCCCAAATCAGAAGCGCAGATCGCGCGGGAGCCGAAACCTGAAGCGCCTTTTTCCGCGCAGGTCTGCAAGACCATTGTCGACCCCTTTGCCGGCAAGCTTTCTCTCTTCAGGGTCTACTCGGGCGTTCTTCGGGCGGACTCCACTGTTTTGAACAGTAACCGTGGCGAGAAGGAGCGCATGGGGCAGCTCCTCCGATTGACAGGTAAAGAGCAGAAAGCCGCCCAGGAAGTGGGCGTTGGCGAAATTGCCGCAGTGGCAAAACTCAAGAATACGATCACCGGCGATACCCTTTGCGACGAACGGCATCCCATCAGGTTTTCTCCCATCGTATTTCCAGATCCGGTCATCTCCTTTGCACTGGAGCCCAAGAGCAAGGGAGACGAAGATAAGCTGAGCAACGCCTTGCAGCGGTTATGCGAGGAGGAACCGACGCTCAAGGTGGAGCGCCATGAGGAGACGCTGGAACTGATCGTCTCGGCCATGGGAATGGTGCACATGGAGGTGATTCTCGCCGAACTCAAACGGAAATTCGGAGTGGAAGTGACGCTCAAGGCCCCCAAGATTCCCTACAAGGAGAGCATCCGGAAACCCGTGGAAGTTCAGGGCAAATACAAGAAGCAGTCCGGTGGCCGCGGCCAGTATGGAGATGTATGGATTCGCTTCGAACCGCTTCCCAAAGGCGCGGGTTTCGAATTTGACCAAAAGATTGTAGGCGGTGCTGTACCGCGCCAGTATATTCCGGCAGTGGAGAAGGGCCTGGTTGAAGCAATCCGTAAAGGTCCCCTCGCGGGTTACCCCGTGGTCGATATCAAAGCCACCCTGTATGACGGCTCGTACCACGATGTTGATTCCTCGGAAATGGCCTTCAAGATCGCCGCCTCTATGGCCCTGAAGAAGGGGTTTCAAATTTCCGATCCCGTGTTGCTCGAGCCCATTATGAAAATGGACGTGACCGTTCCCGATGACTATGTGGGTTCCATTATCAGTGACCTGAACTCACGGCGGGGCAAAGTTCTGGGCGTCGACGCGAGAGGAAACAACCAGGTGGTGACCGCCCAGGTTCCCATGGCTGAAACCCTGAAGTACTTGGCTTCCTTTCGTTCAATGACCGGCGGCCGGGGTGCCTTCGATCTGGCTTTCGACCACTACGAGGAGGTACCGGCGCATCTGAGCGGGAAGGTCATCGAAGAGGTGAACCGGGAAAAGAAAGGCGGCGATGATTCCTGAGGTTAACCCCGATTCCGGAGAGTCAGAAGCGCTTCTCGCCTAAGTAGCTAATATAATGGATAAAACCTTGACGGATAAGGGAAAAAGTAGTATTTTGAAACTATGTTAATCGTTTATAGGCCGTGCGGATTGAAGTGGGAGGCGAGGGCATGACCAAAGCAGATATCGTAGAAGAAGTTTACAGTCGCGTCGGTTTTTCCAAGAAAGAATCGTCGGAAGTGGTTGAAACTGTTCTTGAAACGATCAAGCGTACCCTGGAAAATGGTGAAATGGTGAAAATCGCGGGATTCGGGAATTTCGTCATACGGACCAAAGGGTCTCGTAAAGGGCGTAACCCGAAGACAGGCCAGGAGATCGAGATTACACCAAGAAAGGTCGTGACCTTCAAGCCGAGTCAGGTTTTCAAGGAACATATTCTGGGCTACAAGGCGCCTGAGGAGCAGGTCACCGGTTTGATAATGGAATAACAGACAGCCGCTCTTTTACCCTGGAGGCGGCCGGAGCACATCGCTATGACGA
>CAYUBU010000445.1:0-7648 GCA_964443105.1 uncultured Nitrospirota bacterium | reverse complement strand
AGAATCGACAGGGCAGCAGTCACGATGCCCTTTGTCAATTTCAGTTAGTGAGGAAATGGTATGTGGGAAGCAGTTGTCTGTCTCGGTGGATTGGGTGCCGTGGCCAGTTTCAGTCTCGGCATTGCGTCGAAGAAGTTTGCCGTGGAGGTGGACCCCAAGGTTGAAGCCATACTGGACGCATTGCCCGGGGCGAACTGCGGCGCCTGCGGTTTTCCGGGGTGCAGCGGTATGGCGGAGGCCCTGGCCAAAGGGACCGCGCCCCTCACAGGGTGTCCCGTAGGCGGCGAGGAGGCGATCAACGCCATTGCGGAAATCCTGGGGATCGAAGCCGAATCCCGGGAGGCCCAGGTGGCCCGGCTCCTCTGCAAAGGGGGTCGCGGCGAGGCCCTGGAAAAGAGCCAGTACCACGGTATTCCGGAATGCGGGGCGGCCTCCCTCATCGCCGGAGGCACAAAGGCTTGCGGCTACGGGTGCCTCGGCTTCGGCACGTGCATGAGGTCGTGCCCCTTTGACGCCATTACCATGAGTCCCTCAGGCCTGCCGATCATCAGTGAAGCCCGGTGCACGAGCTGCGGCAACTGCGTGGCCGCCTGCCCCAAGAATATCATTCAGCTTCTGCCCTTGAACAAGAGAGTTACCGTCCTCTGCAGTTCCCATGACAAAGGGGCTGTGGTGAAGAAGAAGTGCCCCGTGGGGTGTATCGGGTGCAGTCTCTGCAAGAAGGCCTGTCCTTTTGAGGCGATCGAGATGGACCGCTTCCTGGCCCGGATCATTCCCGAAAACTGTCGTCAATGCGGCCTCTGTGTGGCCAAGTGCCCCACCAAGGTCATCGAAGACCAACTCAAGGGACTCCGTCCCGTAGCTTTCATCACCGATGGTTGTGACGGGTGTACCGATTGCGTAAAGGTCTGCCCTGTGGAGGCCATCAAAGGGGAACCGGGCCGGCTCCATGTGGTGGATCGGGAAAAGTGCGTCAGCTGCCGCGCCTGTGTGGAGGCCTGTCCCATTCAGGTGATTGAGATGGAGCCCCAAGGGGAGAAGGTGAAGGCCTGACGCCCAGTTGCCGCTAAGTCTTCAGAGCGCCCCGTCCCGCCTTATCACCCATGAAGAGATTGGGGATTCTCGCGCAGAAAAGGGTTTCTCCCTCCGTTCCCTCTTCCGCCCAGATCTTGCCGCCGTGGAGCTCGACGATTTCCCTACATAAACTGAGACGGTAACGCATCGGTTTGGCCATGCCGCCCACTTGGCCCTCCCCCGAAAGAACGCTGCTGATGGCTCTCGTTGGAACCTGGTTGCCGCCAAAGAGGATCTCCACCGTCTGCTCACGGGGGCCGGGCATAATGCCGATGCGAATCGTCTGGTTGGGCCGGCTCAGATAAATGGCCTGGTGTATGAGATTGAAGAAAACCTGCTTCATCCGGCCCACATCCATATAGACTGGCTTGAGGCCCGTCGGCGGCTGAAGGGCAAAGGAGATCCCCTTGTTGCCGGCCACACCCGAGAGGCTGTTGGCGCAGTTCTTGAGCAGCGTGTGGAGTCGGGCCTCCACTTTGCGAATCTCGATCTCGTCGGTATCCACGACGGCCAGATCGAGAAGGTCCCGGATGGTGGCCTGAAGATTCGCTTCCTGCCGGCTGATTTCTTCAATCATTTTCTGGTGTTCTTCCGAAACGTTGGCCCCCAGCTCCTTGCGGAGCATCTTGCAGCTTCCGGTGAGAATGGTGAAAGGTGCCTCCAGATCCCGGGAGAGAATCCCCAACAGCTCATTATGGATTCGGGTGAGCTCTTCGTATTTTTCATTTTTGCGGTTGAGCTCAGACAGGGTCGTGGTGAGTACTTCGTGGAGGGCGCTGCTTTCTCTTCGGGCCTGGCGGATGTCCAGGGCGGTGTGGACCGATTTCCGGAGCCTCCCCAGGTCCACCGGTTTGAGGAGATAATCGTAGGCCCCTTCCTTCAGCGTGGAGATGGCCGTCTGTACGTCTTCCCTGTGCTGGCCGGTGAGTACGATCACCGGCAGCTCCGGATAGCCCCGGTTCACCGATTTGAGGAGTTCAAAGCCGTTCATGACCGGCATTTCATAGTCCGTCACCACCAGGTCCATCTCGCGCTCAGCCAGGCGGTCCAGCGCCTCGCGGCCATCAGCGGCGGTCACAACTTCATATCCTTCGAACTCCAGGAGATCCTTCACAATGGCGAGGGATTTCTTATCGTCGTCCACGAGGAGAATGCTGGTGCGGGGTGGCCTATCCATCGGCAATCCTTTATTTTTTCGGGATAGTAGCACAGCGGTTCTGATGATGTAAAGGACTCTCCATAAATTTTACTAATATTTCTATTAATAGACTTGACAAACATATATCGATGTTCTAATATCCTGCCCGTGGTTTGGGGGAACCGTGAGAAATGGTGCATTCTCTCTGAGACAGCAAGGGCCATTATGCCGGAAACGACCATACCCACTACCTACCTGCCCATCATCTTCTTTATCCTGATCGGAGGCGTTTTCGGATTAGCCACCCTTCTTGTGGGCGCTATTGTCCGTCCGAGCAGCCCTAACCCCGAAAAGCTGGCGCCCTATGAGTGCGGTAATCCCCCTTTCACAGATTCCCGTCACCGGGTACGGGTTCGCTACTATCTGATCGCCGTCCTCTTCGTTTTGTTCGACCTGGAGGCGGTCTTTCCCTATCCCTGGGCCGTGGTTTATCGAAAGATCGGTTTTTACGCCCTCATCGAGATGGTTCTTTTCATTGCGATCCTTCTGGTCGGGTACGCCTACGCCTGGAAGAAGGGAGGCCTGGAATGGGATTGATTGAACACCGTTTTGGAGACAATTTTGCCACCACCAGCGTAGACTATGTGGTCAACTGGGCCCGGAGGTCGTCCCTGTGGCCCATGACCTTCGGTCTGGCCTGCTGTGCCATCGAGATGATGACCACCGGCTCTGCCCACTACGATCTCGACCGGATGGGGGTGATCTTCAGGGGTTCTCCCCGCCAGGCGGACCTGCTGATCGTGGCGGGTACCTTGACCTGGAAAATGGCCCACGTCATGCGGAAGGTGTATGATCAGATGCCCGAGCCCAAGTACGTCATTTCCATGGGGAGCTGTGCCAATTCAGGCGGTGTTTTTGACACCTACAGCGTGGTCCAGGGGGTCGACCAGGTGGTTCCCGTGGATGTCTACATTCCCGGCTGTCCCCCGAGACCGGAGGGGCTCATGTACGGCATCGTGAAGCTCCAGGAAAAGATTGCGAAACAGAAATATATCCGGAAATAGGTGAACCTGGTGGAAGAAATTCAGCTCAATCAGGACGAACAGGCGATTCTCAATGGTTTGAAGGATCGGCTCCCGGACCTGGCCATGGAACTGAGCCGCTCCTGCGGTCAGCTCGCGATGACCGTCGACAAAAAGGACATTGTGGCGGTCTGCAAAGTGCTCAAAGAGCATCGGGACATGGACTTTGACTATCTCGCCGACCTCTGCGGGGTCGATTATCTCGGCAAGAGGGAGAAGCGGTTTCAAGTGGTCTACAACCTCTACTCCATTTCCCTGAACCACCGCATCCGGGTGAAAACAGAGGTGACCGAAGCCGACTGCGCCGTCGATTCAGTCACAGAGATCTGGAAGACTGCCAACTGGCACGAGCGGGAACTTTACGATATGTTCGGCATCGACGTGAAGGGGCATCCGGAACTGGAGCGGATTCTCATGCCCGACGACTGGGAGGGACATCCGCTGCGCAAGGATTATCCCCTCCGGGGCAAAGGACAGCGGGACGATTTCTCTTTTATCCCGAAATATGACAGACAGCCCACCCGGGAACCTGAAGCCAAGCCTGACGAATGGTGAGCCGCAGCAAACAGGATCGAAAGGTCGGGTCCTGTGAGTAAGGGGTAGCACTTTGCAAACAAGAGAAATCAACATCAATCTCGGTCCCCAGGTACCGAGCGAGACCATGCGGATCAACATGGGGCCCCAGCACCCCAGCACCCACGGCGTCCTGCGCCTCATTCTCGATATTGACGGGGAAAAGGTGATCCAGGCCAAACCGGTGGTGGGCTACCTCCACCGGGGCGTCGAGAAGATGGGCGAAAATGCTTCGTACCAGCAGATCATTACCCACATCGACCGCCTCGACTATATCTCGGCCATTACCAACGAGTTTGCCTACTGCCGTGCCGTGGAGAAGCTTCTCGGGATTGAGATCCCCGAGCGGGCCGAGTACATTCGGACCATCGTGGCCGAGATGCAGCGCATCTCCTCCCATCTCCTCTGGCTGGCCACCCACGCCCTCGACATCGGCGCCATGACCGTCTACCTCTATACCTTCCGGGAGCGAGAGACGATCCTCGATCTCTTCGAAGAACTGACCGGCGCACGCCTCAACAACAATTACATGCGTATCGGCGGCGTCAGCGAGGATCTCTCCTCCTTCTTCATCGACACCCTTTACAAGTTCTGCGACGAGTTTCCCGGACGGATCAAAGAGTACGATACACTGATTCGGGAAAACCGGATCTGGTTGAGCCGGACGAAAGGGGTGGCGGTCATCTCCGCGGAAGAGGCGATCAGCTACGGGCTTTCGGGACCGACCCTGAGAGGTTCGGGCGTCAACTATGACATGCGCAAGGCCGAGCCTTATGGCGCCTACGACAAGGTCGACTGGACCGTGCCGCTGGGCGAGAAGGGGGATACCTATGACCGTTACTGGATCCGGGTGGAGGAGCTTCATCAAAGCAACTCGATTATCCGCCAGTGCCTCGACCAGCTGCCCGACGGACCGATCATGGTGGACGATCCCAAGATCGCGCCCCCGCCGAAAGAGAAGATGAATACCGATATTGAAGCGCTCATTCACCAGTTCAAACTGGCCACCGAAGGGATGGTGGTGCCCGCGGGCGAGGTCTATTGCGGGACGGAGGTCCCCAAAGGGGAGCTGGG
The DNA here is from genome assembly GCA_964443105.1 of uncultured Nitrospirota bacterium. Lineage (GTDB taxonomy): Bacteria > CG2-30-53-67 > CG2-30-53-67 > CG2-30-53-67 > CG2-30-53-67 > CAYUBU01. The sequence continues at coordinate 2,707 of CAYUBU010000445.1, read as the reverse complement.
ATTTTATATCGTCAGTGACGGGACCGCCCGGCCTCACCGGGTCAGGGTCCGCGCCCCCTCCTTCGTTCATCTCGGGGCCTTAAACCGCCTGGCGAAGGGCGGCTACGTGGCCGACGTTGTTGCGGTGATCGGTACTATTGATATTGTGCTCGGTGAATGTGACCGGTAAGCTCCGGTAAGCGTAAGGATATCCCCTGTATGGACCACCCTATGGACGATACGGAAACAATGACACCGGAGAAAACAGAATTTTCCCCTGAGACCCTGGAGAAGATTGAGGCCGTGCTTAGCCGTTACCCCAACACCCAGGCCGCCGGGCTCCCCGTGCTCCACTTGGCGCAGAAGGAGTTCGGTTACATCACGGACCAGGCGCTCCGGGCCGTTGCCGGTGTGCTGAAAATATCCCGGGTCGAGGCCTTCGGCCTCGCCACCTACTACTCCATGTACAGCATCAAGCCCTTGGGGCGGCATGTGATCTACCTCTGCGACAATCTGGCCTGCACGCTTTTGGGCGCCGAATCGCTGCTGAGCCATCTGGAAAAGAAACTGGGAATCCCCATGGGGGAGACCACGGCGGACGGCCGTTTCTCCCTGCGCAATGCCGAATGTCTGGGGGCCTGCGGTCAGGCGCCGGTGATGCTGTTGAACGAGGACTTCTACGAGGGACTGACGGAGAGCAGGATCGACGAGATCCTGGAGAAATACAGATAGCTTTCAGGCTACAGGCGTGTCTCCCCGGAGTCCGCTGGCGGAGGCCGGGGCGGACCTGCGCCAGGGGTTTCTGAAGGTTGCACACCGAATCAGGTTTTCATAATCGTTATGGAAAAAATTTTACTCAGCCGCGTCCATCTGGAAAATTCCCGCTCCATTGAGGTCTACATGGCCCATGACGGGTACCAGGGGTTGAAGAAAGCCCTCTCCATGTCGCCCAAGGAGGTCGTGGCCGCGGTCAAACGGTCCAATCTGAGAGGCCGGGGGGGCGCGGGATTCCCGGCAGCCATGAAATGGGGTTTTGCCGCCTCCGATCCCAAGTCGCCCAAATACCTGCTCTGCAATGCCGACGAAGGGGAACCGGGGACCTGCAAGGACAGGCAGATCATGGAAGGCGATCCCCACGAACTGCTCGAGGGGATGGCCATTGCGGGCTATGCCTTCGGCGCCGAGTACGGCTACATCTACCTTCGGGCCGAGTATCCCAAGGTGAAAGTCATCCTGGAGGAGGCCATTGCGGAAGCCGAGGCCAAAGGGGTTCTGGGGCCGAATCTCATGGGATCCGATTTCAGTTTTACCCTTCGGGTCCACCAGGGCGCCGGAGCCTATATCTGCGGCGAAGAGACAGCCCTCATCGAATCGCTGGAAGGGAAGCGGGGACAGTCTCGGATCAAACCTCCCTTCCCGGTCAACGTGGGCGTCTTCGGTCTTCCCACCGTGGTGAACAACGTGGAGACCCTGGCCAACGTCCCACATATTATGCTCAAAGGGGGGGAGTGGTTTGCCGGGATCGGTTCGGCGAAATGCCCCGGGACCCGCATCATTTCTCTCTCCGGCCATGTCAATCGTCCTGGCTACTATGAACTTCCCATGGGCGTGCCCTTTCGGGAAGTGATCTATGAGCACGGCGGCGGGATTCGGGGCGGCAAGGCCCTGAAAGCCTTCATCCCCGGCGGTGCCTCCGCGCCCTGTCTCACCGAGGAGCACCTTGATGTGGGGATGGACTACGATGCGGTGGCCCAGGCGGGCAGCATGCTCGGATCGTCGGCCTTGATGGTCATGGACGAAACCACCTGCATGGTCAAAGTGGCGGCCCGTCTCATGCGTTTCTTTGTCCATGAGTCCTGCGGTAAATGCACCCCCTGCCGGGAAGGAACCTACTGGATGCTCAAGCTCCTGGATCGGATCGAGGCCGGCGAAGGTAAGGCTGGGGACCTGGACCTGCTCAGTGAGATTTGCGACAATATTGCCGGCAAGACCTTCTGCCCTCTCGGCGAGGGGGCCCTGGGGCCGGTTCGGGGAACGTTGAAGCACTTTGAAGCGGAATACCGGGCCCATATCGATGGGAAGCGGTGTCCTTTGAATGGTCATCATGACGGATAAAGAAAAGATCAAAATCGTTTTCGACGGGCAGGAATACGAGGTCGATGCCGGAGGCACGGTGATTCAGGCCGCCGACGCTCTGGGGGTCTGTATCCCCCGATTCTGTTATCTGGAAAAACTTTCGCCCCTCGGCGGGTGCCGGATGTGCCTCATCTCCATCGAGGGGGTACCCAGACTCCAGACGGCCTGTACGAGCCCCACCCGTGACGGCTTGGAGGTGGTGACCGAATCGGAGGAGATCAGCAAGGCCCGTAAGGCGATGCTCGAATTTCAGCTGGTCCAACACCCCCTGGACTGCTTCTATTGCGACAAGGCGTCCGAGTGCGATCTTCAGGATCTGACCTATCAGTTCGGAACCGTGGAGCGCCGATACGACTTCCCCAAGGAGAAGGCGACCCTGATCTACGAGAACCCCCTCATCGAGCGAAATCTCGACCGCTGCGTCCATTGTGAGCGGTGTATCCGGGCCTGCGGGGAGGTCCAGGGGGCCCATGCCCTCAGTGCCACGGGCCGGGGCCATCATACCGATGTCCGTGAAGTGCCCGGGGGCGGCGAGTGCCAGTTTTGCGGGCACTGCATCGATGTCTGTCCCGTGGGGGCCAACCTGGATCGC
>CAYUBU010000444.1:0-3764 GCA_964443105.1 uncultured Nitrospirota bacterium | reverse complement strand
ACATCAGCCCCGGCGTCGAGAGCCTCCTCCACTTCCGCCAGGGTGGTGACCTCCACCTCGACGGGCGTGACCCCCGGCGACTTTTTCCGCACCTGACGAACCGCTTCCCCTATCCCCCCGGCCACGGCGATATGATTGTCTTTGATCAGCACGGCATCGTAGAGTCCCATCCGGTGGTTGCTCCCGCCTCCCATGCGCACGGCGTATTTCTCCAGCATCCGGAATCCCGGGATGGTCTTTCGGGTATCTAGAATACGGACCGGCAGGTCGGCCACCCGGGTGACAAAGGCCGCCGTCACGGTGGCCACACCGGAGAGGTGCTGCAGAAAATTGAGGGCCACCCGCTCGGCTTTCAGGATGGAAGCAGCCCGGCCGGCAATTTCCGCGACGCATTCGCCTGGGGGAACACGGGCGCCGTCCTGACAGTGGGCCGTGAAGCTCAAGTCAGGATCAACCAGAGTAAAAGCCATTTGGGCCACGTCAATGCCCGCCAGGGTCAGCGCCTCTTTCGCGATGACCGTCGCGAAAGCTGTCACCTCCGGAGGGATGGTGGCCTCCGTGGTGACGTCTCCAGAACCCTGATCTTCCTCCAGCGCCTCTTGTACCATCTTTTTAACGGCTGGGTCGGAAATCATGGTGTCGGCCTGTCTGTTCTAATTGAAATATGAACGGCCACGGGGACCGGATCGGTGCAACGCCGAATGGTGCTGAAAGAACGGATCAGCTCAAAGCCGTGAGGCCCGCCTCTATTTTCTCTTTCTTCACCGCAAGATCGGTCATCTTCTGGCGCTCTTTCTCAACCACAGCGGCAGGCGCCCGGGATGTAAAAGAGTCATTGGCAAGTTTCCGGGAGACGAAGGTGATCTCTTCCTCAACCTTCTTGAGGTTCTTGAGCAGCCGTGAGCGTTCTTCTTCAAGATCGATCACCCCCCCGAGTGGCACAAAGATCTCCATGCGGTCACTGACAGCCATGGCCGACGAGGAAGGCCGGACGAGATCGATGCCGACAGCCGCGTCGCCGCAGCGGGCGAGGGAGCAGATATAACTTTTGTGCCGGGTCAGCACCTGGACCGTCTTTTCATCCCTCGCCCGGATCAGGGGACGGAGGTCCTTGCCGGGAGCGATATTCATCTCACCCCGGATGTTTCGGATCAGGGTAATCGCGTCCATGAGGGCATTCATCTCTTCTTCCACCGCCCGGTCCTCCCGATCCTCATGGACAACGGGAAAAGGCGCCGTCATAATGCTTTCTCCGTGTTCCGGCAGATGGTGATATATCTCCTCCGTTAGAAAAGGCATGATGGGATGGAGCAGCCGGAGACTCTCTTCCAGAACCTGCAGCAGGTGGTGTCGTGCGCTCTGCTTGCGAAGGGGGTCTTCGCCGTAGAGACGCTCCTTGATCAATTCCAGGTACCAGTCGCAGAATTCGTGCCAGAAGAACTGGTACAGGGTCGATGCGGCCTCATTGAACTTGTACTCTTCCAGAGCCTGGAGCAGGTCTCCCACGGCCCGGTTCAGACGGCTGCTGATCCACCGGTCCGCGAGTTCCGGTTCTCCCGCGGGAAGTTCCGGCGAGTAGTCGGTAAGATTCATCAGGGCAAACCGGGCGGCGTTCCAGATCTTGTTGGTGAAGTTCCGGTATCCCTGAATCCGATCCTCCGAGAGCCGCACGTCTCTCCCCTGGGCTGCAAAGGCGGTCAGAGTAAACCGGAAAGCATCGGTGCCGTACTTGTCGATCATAGTGAGGGGATCAATGACATTCCCCTTGGACTTGGACATCTTCTGCCCCTCGGCGTCCCGCACGAGGGCATGGATGTAGACGTGGCGAAAGGGAACGTCATCCATGAACTTGAGCCCCATGACAATCATCCGGGCCACCCAGAAGAAGATGATGTCAAACCCGGTGATCAGGACCGAGGTGGGGTAGTAGTGCTCCAGTTCCGGCGTCTCGTCGGGCCAGCCGAGGGTGGAAAAAGGCCACAGGGCTGAGGAGAACCAGGTATCGAGTACATCGGTCTCCTGCTCGATGGCATGGCTCCCGCAGTGGGTGCAGGCTTTGGGATCGGTCCTCGTGACGGTAATCCCGTCGCAGTCGCGACAGTACCAGGCGGGGATCCGATGCCCCCACCATATCTGGCGGGAGATACACCAGTCGCGGATGTTTCTCATCCAGTCGAAGTAGGTGTTCTGCCAACCGGCGGGAACGAATTGAATCTTCCCCTCCTCCACCGCCTCAATGGCCGGCTGGGCCAGTTCTTTCATCCGGACAAACCACTGGAGCGAAAGGGCCGGTTCCACCACCGTCTTGCAGCGATAGCAGTGGCCCACGGCGTGATTGTGCTCTTCTGTCTTTTCCAGGAGATCGAGGGCCTTCAGGTCGGCCAGGAGTGCTTCGCGGCAGGCATAACGGTCCATGCCGGCGTACTTGCCCGCCTCCTCGTTCATCCGGGCATCCTGGTCCATCACACTGATCTGCTCCAGCCCGTGACGGAGCCCGACTTCAAAGTCGTTGGGGTCGTGGGCCGGGGTGATCTTGACGACACCGGTGCCAAAATCGGGATCCACGTAGGTATCCTGTACCACAGCCAGTTCCCGTTCCAGAATGGGGAGGCGCACCTTGGCCCCCGCCAGATCTTCGTAACGGCCGTCTTCGGGATGAACGGCCACGGCGGTGTCGCCGAGCATGGTCTCGGGCCGGGTGGTCGCCACTGTAAGGAAGCGGTCTTTACCGATGACCGGATACCGGATGTGATAGAGGTGACCCGCCGTCTCTTCATGCTCCACTTCCACGTCGGAAAGCGCCGTGTGACATCGGGGACACCAGTTGATGATGTAATTGTCCCGGTAGATCAGCCCCTCTTCGTAGAGCCGCACGAAGACCTCCCGGACGGCCCGGGAAAGACCTTCATCCATGGTAAACCGTTCGCGGCTCCAGTCGCAGGAGGCACCCAGCCGGCGGAGCTGGTTGGTGATGACGCCGCCATACTCTTCGCGCCACTGCCAGACCCGCTCGACAAACCGGTCTCTGCCCAGATCGTGACGGCTCGTATTCTCCGAGGCGAGTTGCCGTTCCACCACATTCTGGGTGGCGATTCCCGCGTGATCCGTACCGGGCATCCAGAGTGTGTTGTAGCCCGCCATCCGCTTCCACCGGATCAGGATATCCTGAAGGGTATTGTTCAGGGCATGGCCCATGTGGAGGGACCCGGTCACATTAGGGGGCGGGATGACGATAGAGAAGAAAGGGCGATCTCCATCGAGTTCCCCGCGGAAATAGCCCTTATCGACCCAGAAGGCATACCACTTGTTCTCCGTGGCTGCGGGATCGTAAATCTTATCGAGGGTCTCTTGACAATTATCGGATTGACTCTTTTCTGCCAAAACCATACCCCACTCTGCTGTTACCGAAGACCGCCCCGAGGGGGCTCTGCCTAGTGCCGGCGGCCTCCCTGCCGCCCCCAAGGTAAGGCCCGCTAATATACCTATTCTCCGATTCCTGTGTCAAGGCATTCCCCCGACTCGAGTGACAACAGTGTGACAGAAATCCCAATGGAAAAAGCTTGACAAACCGGTTTGTATCATATTAATTGAGGTAACTTACTATCGCAGTCACGGAGCCAACGATGGATCACGATAAACGAATCAAGCTCCTTGCCGATGAACTGGTGAAGGCCCTGAGCCGGGCCTATACAGATAATAACCTGATTCAGGAAGCCTTGAGCCAGATTGAGGAAGAAGGATACCGGGTCGACATCTTGCTGGCT
>CAYUBU010000443.1:0-2594 GCA_964443105.1 uncultured Nitrospirota bacterium | reverse complement strand
GACCGGTTCGTCATGGATGCGATTGAGATTGATGTGGATGCCATCTCCGACGGCACCCATGTGGTTGTCGGCGGTATCATGGAGCATATCGAGGAGGCCGGGGTCCACTCCGGCGACTCGGCCTGCTCCCTGCCGCCCCATTCGCTGGGCAAGACTGTCCTCGATGAGATCCGGCGGCAAACGATCGCCCTGGCGCGGGAGCTGAACGTGGTGGGGCTGATGAACATCCAGTTCGCGGTGCAGAATGAGACGATTTACGTGCTGGAGGTCAATCCCAGGGCCTCCCGTACCATTCCCTTTGTGAGCAAAGCCATCGGTGTTCCCCTGGCCATGCTGGGGGCGAAGGCGATGGCGGGCATGAAACTCCCGGATCTCGGCTTGACGGAGGAGCGGCAAATCGATTATATCTGTGTGAAAGAGGCAGTGTTCCCTTTTCTCAAGTTCCCCGGTGTGGACACCCTGCTTAGCCCGGAAATGAAATCCACGGGGGAAGTCATGGGCATCGCCAAATCCTTCGGAACGGCGTTCGCCAAGGCTCAGATTGCTGCCGGGACGTTACTGCCGGTTTCTGGCAACGCTTTTTTCAGCGTCAGAGACAAGGATAAGGAGCCATTGCTCAAGACGGCAGAGAAGCTTCTTCGACTCGGTTTTAAGATTACGGCAACCCGGGGTACTGCGGCCTACCTGCAGGAGCACGGCATTGAAACGGAAATCGTGAACAAGGTCACCGAGGGGAGGCCCCACATCGTGGATCGGATCAAGAACCGGGAAATCGACCTGGTAATCAACACGCCCACGGGGACCGCCGCGAAACTCGATTCTTTCTCAATACGCCGCACGGCCTTGACTTACGGCGTGCCCTATTTCACCACGGCAGCCGGGGCGAGGGAGGCTGTCAACGGCATGGAAGCCATGATGGAAGGGGCGATGGAGGTCTGCCCCATCCAGGACTATCATAAAACAGGAGCGCAGTGAGGTAGCGTATGACCCGAAAATCACCCATGACACCTGAGGGGTACCAGAAACTTCAGGATCAATTGAAACAGCTCATCCAGGTGGAACGACCGCAGAACGTCCAGGATATCGAAGAGGCCCGGGGTCACGGAGACTTAAGCGAAAACGCCGAGTACGACGCGGCCAAGGAGCGGCAGGGTTTCCTTGAGAAGAAAATAAACGAGGTGCAGACCCGGATTGCCTTGGCGGAAGTGATTGATCCGACGAAGATCGGTACCGACAAGGTCTATTTCGGCTCTGTCGTTACCCTGGTGAACCTCGCGACTGAGGAAGAGGTGATCTACCAGATTGTCGGTGAAGACGAGAGCGATATCGGCAACGGCAAGATCTCCGTTTTTTCACCCATGGCCCGTGCCATGATCAGCCAAGAAGTGGGCGATGAGATCGAAGTTCGGGCGCCGAGCGGGATCATCGGTTACGAGATTCTGGATATCCAATGTCCCACTATTCCATCCAACAGCTGACCGCCCGGGTTCTTTCCAACGAAGCCGCGGCACCTGACGCGTTTCGACTGACCCTTCAGCCCCGATCTCTTCCCGACGGGATCACGGCAGGTCAGTTTATCATGCTTCGAACATCCGCTCATCTCGATCCCCTGCTGCGCCGGGCCTTCTCTATTCATGACCGTACCGACTCGACGCTTAGCATCCTCTATCAGATCCGGGGCCGGGGAACGGGGTGGATGGCGGCGCGGGCGCCGGGAGATGAGATCGACCTGATCGGTCCCCTGGGGCGGGGGTTCGGCACGACCCTGCCTATAAAGAAGGCTCTATTGATCGCCGGCGGGATCGGTATCGCACCCTTTTATTTGCTGATTCGGGAGCTCCAGGCCAAAGGGGTGGAGGTACTCCTTTTTTACGGTGCCCGAAGGGAGACGGAACTGGTGGGCCTGAATGAGTTGGAGCAGATGGGGGTCTCCCTGATCCTGGCCACGGAAGACGGCAGCCTCGGGGAGAAGGGTCGGGTGACCGAACTGTTTCAGGAAAACTTCAGGCCTGTGGAACCGGCTGAAAACTTCAAAATTTTTGCCTGCGGACCTCAGGGGATGCTTTTTGAAGTGGCCCGTATTGCGAAGCAGACCGGTATGGAATGCGATGTGTCTCTGGAATCGAATATGGCCTGCGGCCTCGGCACCTGCATGGGATGCGTCATCGAAACGAAGACGGGCTACCAGCGTGTTTGCCGCGAGGGACCGGTCTTCTCGGCGAAGGAACTGGACCTGTCGGCTGGCGGTTGTTGACGGGAGCTGTGGGGTTCGGCAGTCACAGAAGGATCATGCTGTGGAAGAACGGGAGCACCAAACAGACCTTTCGGTGAACATCGGCGGCATGGGGATGAAGAACCCCGTGATCACCGCCTCCGGAACCTTCGGTTACGGTGAAGAAGCGGCAGAAATCTACGACCTTTCCTGCCTCGGCGCTGTGACGGCCAAGGGAATCTCCCTTCAACCCCAAAGGGGAAACCGGCCGCCCCGCATCTGCGAAACCCCCGCGGGGATGCTCAATGCCATCGGTCTGCAGAACGTCGGGGTTGAGGTTTTTATCCGGGACAAACTCCCCTTCCTGAAACAGTGGGACACA
>CAYUBU010000442.1:0-3416 GCA_964443105.1 uncultured Nitrospirota bacterium | reverse complement strand
CACATAGGGGGACTGGCCCCTTGGCCCGCGTCAACAGGAAGCTCGGCTCTTCACCGACTCCGCAAACCAGCCTGGGGCTGCCATGCATGGACACTGTTTCTTTCGGGGTTATATTGGCGCTGAACTTGAACGCGCTTTCTGGAAGTACCAGCAGAGAGGAGTGAACCATGCTGAGCGAGCCCATCGTCAAGCTACTAAACCGACAGGTCACCTTCGAGTTCTACTCGTCTAATCTCTATCTGCAGATGAGCGCTTGGTGCGACGTGAAGGGGTTGGACGGGTGTGCTGCATTCTTGCAGGCCCATGCGCGGGAGGAATTCGAGCACGGCTACAAGCTATTCAATTACGTCAACGAGACGGGGACCATGGCTTCCATTGGGGCTATCGAGGCGCCACCCCAGGATTTTGGCTCGGTGGGGGAACTCTTCCGCCAAGTCTACGAGCACTAGGTCCTGGTCACCAAGCGGATCAACGAGCTGGTTTCTGCCACGATTAAGGACGAGGATTTTTCGACCCTCAACTTCTTACAGTGGTACGTCGCCGAACAGCATGAGGAAGAGCACCTGATCTCCCAGATCCTCGACAAGATCAAGATCATCGGCGAACAGGGCAGCGGAGTATTTTTCATCGACAAGGCGGTGAGAGAGCTGTTGCGAAAGAGCTAGCGGTGCAACTGTCATAAGGCCCCGATAGCGCAATGCCCGACAGAGGCCGGGTATTTGTGTCTGAACTCAACGTTTTCGGACGACGCTGAGTCGCATCGCCGCGCAGTGGAGAGAAGAGTTTCATTGGCGGTTCGAGGGACGGATCAACACGTCTTCCGAACGCCTCGGACCGCCGCCCGGCCTTTTCTGTCGGCCGAAGCTTCCGTCACAACCGCTCTGAGATGGCCCGGTCGACCGAGAACCGACCTCCGCCCTTGATCATCAGGGCCACCGCGATGGCGATGGCCAGGAGATGGTACTCAAACCCCTCTCCCTTCTGATTGCCGAACCAGTTCATGAAGAATCCGTGGGGCAGGTGAACCGTGAAAATGGCTCCGGTCATGACGCAGGCGATGCCAAAGGCGGCGAATCGAGTCAGCAACCCGAAGATGAGGCCCAGCGCTCCGAACGATTCTGCCATGATGACCAGAAACGCGATTGCCGCCGGAAGCCCCATCTTGTCGGTAAAAAAGCCCATGGTCCCTGCGAAGCCGTGTCCGCCGAACCATCCGAGGAGCTTCTGGGCTCCGTGCGGGAAAAAGACAATTCCGAGCATCACGCGAAGCACGAGGGCTGCAGAATCATTTTCGGTCTCAAAGAACTTTCTCAACATGACTCGTCTCCATGGAAGGCCTGCGAGGAGCGGCGGTCCGTGGTCTTCTCGGGCGTGCGCCGGTCTTGTTGCTGCCGTTCCAAACTACCATGCACCCCAAGGCCGTCAATTCGAGGGAGTGAGGGAACGTCTGTGAGGGGGCCGAGCGGAACAACCGCTTCCTCCCCGTCGTGTCGCGGGTCTGTGCCGCGGTGATCCGTCTGGGCTGTACTCTTGTGAATCTGGATCTTTGACCAGTTGGGTCATCGAATAAAGGCTCAGCAGACTATTGAAACGCCTCTGAGCACGCCTACCTAATATCCCCCATTGTCGACGACTCGGGTTCGTCCAGACCCCGGCCCCAGAACGAAACGTTTTTGACAGCCCCGCACCCCGCTGATACAAGAAGGCCAGTGCGCAATGGGGGGAACACACAGCCCCTCCCCCCGGGTTCTCCTCGGCCACCCCTCCCCGCTCGGCGAGAAAGCGATGCCCTTCTATGAGCACGACGACAAGAAGGCCTGAGCCGGGCTTTTGCATGAATCAGGAACAGGGGGAACGGCAACAGCCAGTCCCCCTTGTTCTTTTCGCGAGACAAATGCGGTGAAGCGAAAAAGCAGGGGATGGATACCATGCCCAGGCCATCCATAACCCAAAATGCGGGCCGCCATTTCCTCACTGACCGGATCAGGGAGGAGGTCGATTGGAGGAATACGCACCAGTCCGACGGGGACGCGCCCCCACCGGTACAGAAACCGGCGCCGGACGGTGCACAGCTCATCCCTCTCCCCCGGCGGGAAGCGTGGCAGATCCCGCCCCGCGACCTGTCCGATGCTATTGCCAGACGGGAGAGCCGCCGCAGGTTTCTCAAAGGGCCGCTGACCCTCGCGGAGCTGGCCTTTCTGCTCTGGAGCACCCAGGGCGTGCGTACCCGCCTGCACGAGGCGGCAGTGCTGCGAACCGTCCCATCGGCCGGCTGCCGGCACTCCTTTGAAACCTACCTGGCCGTTCTGAATATTGAAACACTCACTCCCGGCATCTTCCGCTACCTGCCTCTCGACCACGCCCTGCTGCCGCTGCAGACTCCCAACAACCTCCCGGCCCACATCACCTCCGCTGCACGAGGACAGCGCTTTGCCGGACAAGCGGCGGTCACCTTTTTCTGGAGCGTCATTCCTTCCCGTACCGAATGGCGCTATGCCGAGGCCTCCTACAAGGTCATCGCGCTGGATGCGGGTCACGTCTGCCAGAATCTCTACCTGGCCTGCGAGGCCATCGGCGCCGGCACCTGCGCCATCGCCGCCTACAGCCAAGATCTGTCCGATCAATTGATCGGTGTGGATGGAGATGAGGAGTTTACAGTGTATATAGCTCCGGTGGGGCGGGTGTAAGCAGCTGCCAACGCCCTGCAGTATCAACCGGCTGGCCCCAGAACCCCGACGTAGCCCGTCATTGCTTAAATCCTTGATGGACCTCTATAAGGTCCGCGAGAGCCCATCGCAAACACCCCCCTTAGCGCAAAATGGCCGGCATCTGTCGGCCATTCATGTCGGATCGAAACCATTTTGAAAGATCAGTCGCGGGCAGAAGGGGGGAGTTTCGCCGGGGGGGTTCGATTGGGCTGGCAGACCTTTGTCCTCCCCTTTATCGCTTATTCTGCATCTTCAGTCCGTGGACGTGTAACACTCGGGCAATTGCTCTTTGATGCGTCGCAGCTCATCACTTGAAAAGTTATTCATCCAGAGCGACATACTGCGCAGTTCTTTAAGCTTACCTATGTCTTTTGGAAGCGTGTGAAGGCGGTTCCCGCCAATGTACAGCCTCTTTAGCTTGCTTAATCGTATAATACTATTCGGCAGATCAACCAAAAGGTTGTTCTCGATTAGCAACTGTCGGAGGTCTGCAAGTTCTCCGATTTCTTCTGGAAGCTGACGAATGCGGTTAGATTTGTAGTTCAACATTTTTAGCGATGAAAGGCTGCCGATAGTTGGCTGGACCTCCTCTATTCCATTGCTAGCAAGATGAAGAGCTTCGATCGGAAGATCTGACAGCATTTCGTATGGAACGGCAGTAATACCATTCTCATTGAGATTCAGTTCGCTGAGAAGCTTCAGGTTCAC
>CAYUBU010000441.1:0-3351 GCA_964443105.1 uncultured Nitrospirota bacterium | reverse complement strand
AGATGCGGACGCGGGCAGGGAGGTGGGAGATCTTCCTTTTCGGTCAGGATATGGGAGGGGATGAGGCCCATGAGACCATCAATGGAGTAAATTTCGACACGATCGTGGATGACTTTGGCGCTTTCGGACTCGGAGTCGGGTATCATGTGAATGATTATTTCGGGATCAATCTCGATGTGTTCGGCGGTTCCACAGACGTCAAAATCGAGACGGGCCTCGACATCCTTAAGGTGGACACGGACGTATCCGGGATCGATCTGAATTTTGATGTTTATTTTTTCCCTGGACCTTTTACCCCCTTTGTGACGGCAGGCATAGGGGCGATCACTTTGTATGAAGACTTTGATGACCATCACCATCACCATTCCTATTATGACGACTACGATTATTCCACATCCTTTTCCTATAACGCGGGGGTAGGGGTCCGGTGGGATATCAGGAACCATTTCTTCCTAAAGGCGCTCTATCGGTCCACATGGTCGGAACTGGAAGATATAGATGAAACCCTGCAATTTGATGGGTTCAGCATGTTCGCAGGCTACTTGTTCTGATTTATCGTCGTGTCTTTCGGGTCGGACCACACAAAGTCTATGAATCTAATGAGTTTTATCTGATCAACAGGGCCATTTTGGGCCTTGAAGAGCCCGTTTTGCCTACAAAATTGAGTTTATAAGATTCTTCAGAAACGGAACTTTTAGGGGAGCAGGTCCCACGTCGCCTGGGGGTTCGGCATACAGCTTATTCCTCGACCAGTTCCTCCAGTGCTGAGGCACAGGGCGCAAAATCGGGTTTTTTATTGATGTCCGTCACCATTGCGGCCCGAATAATACCCTCTTTATCAATTACAAAAACGGCGCGCTCTGAAAAACCATCCGAGCGAAGCACACCATATTTATCTGTAATGGCGCCATGGGGCCAGAAGTCTGAAAGTACTTCAAACCATAAAGATCCCATCTGCTTGGTCCATGCATACAAAGTTGGAATATTATCTACGGAAATTCCAAGAAGTACTGCATCACCCTCGTCAAAAACATCTTTGACAAGATTATACCCGGGCCATTGGTCAGAGCAGACCGGTGTCCAGGCTGCCGGGACAAAGGACAGCACAACGTTCTTCTCTCCTTTGAACTGACTGAGAGAAATCTTCTTCCCTGACACAGAGGGTAGTATAAAGTCTGGGGCCGGGTCTCCGGCTTTCACCTTCAGTTTGCTATCTATCGGCTTCAAGGGTCCGGGATCATAAATATTGTCCTTCAGGGCTTGTGACTGTCCAAACGCAAGGGTATTGAAAAAGAAAAGACCGGCTGTCAAAAAAACTGTCAACGTCAAATATCTTTTCACTGTTCCCATCCTCCTGAGTAAGAATAATCGACCAGAGCTAATAAAGTTGAGCGTAACGCATCCGCGCTGCAATCTACTCACATTATCGCTTTGCTTTTTCGAATCGCCAAGGATTCTAGCCCCTGATGGCGATAAAGTCAAGACATGCCTTGGTCCTTATTCCTCTGAACCCATGAACCTCTCAGGGGTCAGCCCCTTGACATTGAACATAAGAGTCCACCTGTAGAATTAAAGGGGACCGTTCTATTTGCCCCTTTTAAGTCTCTAATTCTTCGCGGGGCTGTTCTTGTGTTCGCTGAATTACTTTACGGTTTTCTTCTGAACTCAGTTAACCTATTCAATAACGCGCCCATTTAGTTTCCTTGACATGAAGCGACTCTTCGGTTATTTTCGAGCATAATTGCAAAAGTCAATTCCTTTTCATTGCGGCGATCAATGGTAAGGAGGGCCGAATACTCCGGCCCACGCCCGCAACTACTTTGAGTCTGCTCACGGACAGGCAGAAGAGCCGACTTTGAGATTCCCGCTGCTCTAGAATGGGATGGAACTCATCCTTTATCATAAAGAGAGCACCCCATGAATGATTCCGACCAGGTCCAACTCGACAATGCGTTTCTCAACCGGACGCTGGAGACCGTCATTCGCGTCGGCCTGATTGTAGCGGTGCTAGTTTATTGCTTTCAGATTCTCAGACCCTTCCTTACTCTGATTTTCTGGGGCATTATCATCGCTGTAGCCGTTTTCCCGGCCTATCGACAGCTGACTTCGTGGTTGGGAGGGCGGCGCAAGATTGCAGCGGCTCTGTTCATCGCGGCTGCACTCGTCGTCCTGATCGCGCCCACGGTGATGCTTTCGGAAACGCTCATCACGGGCGTGCGAGAGTTGTCACGGGACCTGCAGGATGGCTCTCTGACCATTCCGCCGCCACCGGATAAGGTCGGCACCTGGCCGTTAATCGGCGCACCCATCGAGAAGATGTGGGACCTTGCTTCGGAGAATATCGGTGAGGCATTGAAAGACGTCGCTCCCCAGCTCAAGACCTTGAGCAAGTGGCTGCTGAGCGTTGCCGCCGGTGCCGGGCTGGGTATCCTGCAATTCGTGGTTGCAATCATCATTGCCGGAGTGCTTATGGTAAACGCAACCAGCGGGGAACAAGCGAGCCGGGCCATTGCCTGGCGGTTGGCCGGAGAACGGGGCATAGAATTGGTGGATCTTGCGGAGACAACGGTGCGCAGCGTCGCACGGGGGATCCTTGGCGTGGCCATCATTCAGTCACTGCTGGCGGGGCTGGGGTTCATGGTGGCGGGGGTTCCGGGTGCCGGTCTGTGGGCGCTGCTGTGCATGTTCCTTGCCATTATCCAGGTCGGCGTCGTGCCCATCTTCTTGCCAATCGTGATTTATGTGTTCGCCACAGCCAGCACAGGCACTGCGGTGGTGTTCCTCATCTGGAGTATCTTCGTCGGCCTGATCGACAATGTCCTCAAACCGATGCTCCTGGGACATGGCATGACCGTCCCCATGCTGGTGATTTTTCTCGGCGCCATCGGCGGCTTTCTCGCATCGGGCATCATCGGGTTATTCATCGGTGCGGTAGTGCTGGTGCTCGGATATGAACTTTTTCAGGAATGGCTCAGTCAGGAGAAAGAAATCCAAGAGGTCAGCCCTTGACATTGGACAAGGCTTTTTAAACCTTAGCAAATCTTATTCTCAAACCTGGCTCCTTATTCAACTGCGCCGACAATCTGCGGCAGAGTTTACTCACCCCTGAATAACTTAAGTGACCGAAAAACGCTATGCCATCAGACGGCTCATTTAAACGCAACACAAGGAGGCTGAAATGGAGAACTTGACTCAGGTGCAAAATTTATTGGAAAAGGTTTGGGAACTGCTTGCGGTTTACGGGCTCAAAATTCTTGCTGCAATCGTCATCTTCATTATTGGTCGATGGATTGCCAAGGCCCTGGAAAAGTTCGCCCAGAGGTTGATGAAAAAGCGTGACATCGATCCGAC
>CAYUBU010000440.1:0-2892 GCA_964443105.1 uncultured Nitrospirota bacterium | reverse complement strand
AGGAGGGGATCGAGGTTTCAGGCCCCCTCCCTCCGGACACGGTCTTCTATCACGCCTACCACGGGCGCTTCCACGGGGTTGTCTGTATGTACCATGACCAGGGGCTGATTCCCCTGAAAATGATTGCCTTCGATAAGGGAGTCAATGTCACCCTGGGACTCCCCATCATTCGGACATCGGTGGATCACGGAACCGCCTTCGATATCGCCGGCAAGGGAACGGCCGATCCCGCAAGCCTCATGGAAGCGGTGAAAACAGCGATTCAGCTGGTCCGCCACCGGGAGAAGGAGGAATGCCGTTAAAGGACAGTCCAGGCCTGACGCTTTTCAGCTGTTGCGCCCTACCGGGGGGCACCCATAAAAAAAAGCCGGTATGCTAACCGCATACCGGCTCCATAACTTTCGCCAGGCAGAGGTTAATCCCCGCTCTTGGCCATTTCATCGTCATACAGGGTTTCCAGTGCCAACTTGTGCTTCGCCTCTTCCTGGGAGAGCATCTGAAAGAGCTTCTTCTGCTCCTCCTTGGCGGCCAGCCGGACACAATCATCGTAGAACTTCTTCGCGTTCTCTTCCCGCTTCATGGCAAGCCTTAAAATGTCGGGGTAGGCCATTCCCGGCTTGTACTTCGCCTCCACCATGTAATCGCTTCGCTTCAAGTCGGCGATGTTGGTGAACTGATAGTTGGCAATCGCGGCAGGGTCAAACTTCTCGAACAGGGCCTTGTGTTTCTTCTCTTCCTCGGCGAAGGCCAGGAAGGTCTCCCTGGCGGCTGCGTACTGTTCATGGCCGCTCACCTCGGTGTAGAACTCTACCGCCTCCGTCTCTTTTTCAACTGCGTATTTCACGATGTCCTGAAATGTTGCAAAACTCATGGGCCTCTCCTTATATGCTTTGCCTGACTCAGGCGTTTCCGTTTGGTGTCCACCAGCTTCCGGTCTCCAGGTACTCCTGAATCTGCTTTGCCGCGTTTCGCCCGGCGCCCATGGCAAGGATCACCGTTGCGGCCCCGGTGACAATATCGCCGCCTGCAAAGACGCCTTTCTTGCTGGTCCGGCACGTCTCCTCATTCTCAACCTCAACATAACCCCATTTGTTCAGCTTCAGATCAGGGGTTGTCTGCCCAATCAGGGGATTGGCGCTGGTCCCGATGGCGACAATAACCGCGTCCATGGGCAGAACGAATTCCGATCCCTTCTTGGGGACCGGACGCCGCCGTCCCGACGAATCGGGTTCGCCGAGCTCCATTTCCAGACATTCGAGACCGGTCACCCAGCCGTCCTCATTACCGAGGATTCGCACAGGGGCAGCAAGATTCTTGAATTGGACCCCTTCATGTTCGGCGTGATCGATCTCTTCTTTTCGCGCCGGCATTTCAGCACGGCCTCGGCGATATAGGATGTAGGCGTTGTCGGCACCGAGCCTCAGGGCCGTACGCACCGAATCCATGGCCACGTTCCCGCCGCCGATGACCGCCACATTCTTGAATCGCTTGATGGGCGTGTCATAGTTGGGGAAATCAAAAGATTTCATCAGGTTGTTCCGAGTGAGGTATTCATTGGCGGAGAAGACTCCATTCAAATTCTCCCCCGGAATGTCCATGAACCACGGAAGCCCGGCACCACTGCCGATAAAGACGGCGTCATACCCGTCTTCATTCATCAGCTGGTCGATGGTGCGGATCTTTCCAATGACGTAGTTCAGTTTCAGCTCCACACCGAGCTTCGTCAGATAATCGACTTCCCTGTCGACGATGGCTTTGGGCAAGCGAAACTCGGGGATTCCGTAAACCAGCACCCCGCCGGCTTTGTGGAGTGCCTCAAAGATGGTCACGTCGTGCCCCTCCTTGATCAGGTCTCCAGCCACCGTCAATCCGCCCGGTCCAGCCCCCACGACAGCCACTTTTTTGCCCGTCTTGGGCGGCAGTTCAGGTAGTGGAACCTCGCCATGGGCCGCTTCGTAGTCGGCCACAAAACGCTCCAGCCGCCCGATGGCAACGGGATCCTGTTTCTTGCTGAGAACACAAAGTTTTTCGCACTGATCTTCCTGGGGACACACCCGGCCGCAGACGGCGGGCAGCAGGTTGGTCTCTTTCACCAGCTGGGCAGCTTTGAGAAACTCTTTGTCCTTGACCAGTTGGATAAACCCGGGGATATCGATGGACACGGGACAGCCGCCGATACAAAAAGGCTTTTTGCACTGAATACATCGGGTCGCCTCGGTGACCGCCTGCTCTTCCGAATACCCCAAGGTTACGGGTCCGAAGTTTTTCGCCCGCTCGTGGGCATCCTGCTCCGGCATGGGCTGCCTCGGGATCTTCGGCCGCTTCGGCTTCACTTTTGTCGGTGCTGCTCCTTTGGTCTCTTTCTCCTCGCTCATTATGCTTAATCCCTTATGGTCAATGGTTGAGTATCTGTTATCCCTTCAGGCATGTCTTTTTCTGACATTCTTCACGGGCAACCTTCTCCTCCGTCAGGTATTGCCGCTGACGCATCATCATCTCTTCGAAATCGACCTGATGTCCATCGAACTCAGGACCGTCGACGCAGACAAACTTGGTCTTGCCGCCCACGGTCACCCGGCAGGCACCGCACATACCGGTACCGTCCACCATAATGGTGTTCAGACTGGCAAAGGTCTCTATCTTGTGGGGCTCGGTCACCTTGCAGACGAACTTCATCATAATGGGAGGGCCGATGACCACAACCAGGTCGATGGGGATCTTCTCCTCTTCGATCATGGCCTTGAGCTCGTCGGTGACGAATCCGTGCCGTCCATGGGACCCGTCGTCGGTGGTCACCCGGATTTCGTGGCTCGCTTTCTTCATCCGCCCTTCGTAGATGAGCAAATCCTTGGAGCGGGCGCCGAGGATGGAGATCACCTTGTTGCCCGCTTC
>CAYUBU010000439.1:0-8565 GCA_964443105.1 uncultured Nitrospirota bacterium | reverse complement strand
GCCTACGGGACTGAATCGATCCCCCAGGTCGATAAGATCGTCGGCCCCGGCAACATCTACGTGGCGCTTGCCAAAAAACTTGTGTTCGGAACCGTCGACATCGACATGGTGGCTGGACCGAGCGAAATTCTGGTCATTGCTGATGACACGGGGGAACCGGACTTCATTGCCGCCGATCTTCTTTCCCAGGCGGAACATGATGAGCTGGCCTGGACGATCCTGGTGACCACTTCCCGCGCCCTGATGCAAGGGGTGGAACAATCGCTGAAGAAGCAGCTGGACAGTCTGGCCCGCAAGGATATCGCCGCCAAGGCCCTTGCAAACTACGGGACCCTGATCCATGTGAAAGATCTGGACGAAGCGGTGCGGGTCGCCAATGCCGTCGGCCCGGAGCATCTTGAGGTCATGACGGAGAACCCCGCTGCCCTGGCCGACCGCCTGGAAAATGCCGGAGCGATCTTTCTGGGCAACTATGCCGCGGAACCGATCGGAGATTACGTGGCCGGCCCCAATCATGTTCTCCCCACCGGGGGAACCTGCCGGTTCTTCTCCCCCCTTCACGTGGGAGATTTTTACAAGCGGTCAAGCCTGCTCTCTTTTACCCGGGAGGGGTTCCGAAAGGTTGCCGACCATGCCATCCGCATCGCGGAACTGGAGGGACTTCCGGGACACGCCCGTTCCGTAAGTATCCGGAGAGACGCCATCGAAAGGGAAGAGAGGGGATCATGAACCCACTTGACCTGGTCCGCCCCGAGGTCCGTTCCCTGCGCCCTTATACCATCACCCATGCGACGGCCAGGGTGAAACTCGATGCCAACGAGAGCCCCTACGACGTACCGGAGGCCATCGCCGGGGAGATCGCCCACAACCTCAGGCAGGTTGCCTTGAACCGGTATCCCGATCCCGCTGCTGCAAAATTAAAGGAAATGATTGGCGGGACCCTTCGTGTCGATCCCGGTAGTTTGATGCTGGGAAACGGATCGGACGAGCTGATCAGCTACCTGATCACCACCTTCACGGGCCAGGGAAAGGGCGTGCTCTTTCCCACACCCACATTCGCCATGTACGGTATCACTGCCGCCGCCCTGGGGCAGCGGACGATCGAGGTCCCGCTGGGAGATGACTTCGGGCTCGATCCCGACCTCTTTCTCCAGGCTGTTCACGAATCATCACCACAATTGGTCTTCCTGGCTACGCCCAACAACCCGACGGGGAACACTTTTCCCGGAGACCTGATCCTCAGAATCCTGGACGAGGCCCGGACTTTGGTGGTGGTGGATGAAGCCTACATCGACTACAGCCGGGAAGCCGGCTTCCTCCAGTCTGTTAAATCCTTCCCCAACCTGGTAATCCTGCGCACCCTTTCCAAGATCGGCATGGCGGCGCTGAGAATCGGGATTCTATGCGCCAATCCGCGGGTTTTGGCGGAGCTGGAAAAGGTGCGCCTTCCATACAATATCAACAGCTACTCCCAGGCCGCGGCGTCGGCCATACTCGGCCACTGGGAAATCCTCGAGGACCAGGTAGCAAGAATTGTCTCCCAACGGGAGCAAATGGAAAAAGCCATGGCGGCGATCCCCGAAATTCGGGTCTTTCCTTCAAAGGCAAACTTCATCCTTTTCAAGACAGGCTCGGCGGACCGGCTGTACGGCCACCTCGGCGGGAAAGGGATACTGATACGTAATTTGAATCAGCCGGGGGCTCTGGAAGGGTGTCTCCGGGTCACGGTAGGAAAACCGGAAGAGAACCGGGAGTTTCTGGAGCACCTGACGGCATCTTTTGCCATGAATCGCTGAGGCTTACAGCAAGAAAGGATTAAGGCATGGACAGAATGTCAAAAATATCGAGAAAGACCACAGAGACAACCATCAAAACCAAGCTTAACGTGGACGGCCGAGGCAGCTACAAAATAGACACGCCGGTCCATTTCCTGAACCACATGCTGGAGCTCTTCGCCCGTCACGGTCTCTTTGACCTCGACGTCGAGGCCGCCGGCGACACACAGATCGATTTTCATCATACTGTCGAGGACATCGGCATCTGCCTGGGCAAGGCCTTCCAGAAGGCCCTCGGCAACAGAGAAGGCATTGTTCGTTACGGCCACGCCACCGTTCCCATGGACGAGACGCTGGCCCAGGCGTCTATCGACATTTCAGGGAGACCCTTTCTGGTTTTTCGGGCCGACATCCCCAAGGGAAAAGTGGGCGAATTCGACCTGGAACTGGCTGAAGAGTTCTTCCGGGCATTTGCGAACCACCTGCAGGCGAACCTCCATATCAACCTGATTTATGGGGGCAATCTGCACCACATCGTCGAAGCGATTTTCAAAGCCACGGCCCGCGCCCTCGACCAGGCCACCTCACGGGATCCCAGATCCCGCAATATCCCCTCTACAAAAGGGACCCTTTCCTGACCAATATGGAGAAAATAACCTGTTTTTTTCCATTGTCAGGGCAAGGAGCCTTTGTTATCATTACTATATAACCGGAAACAAGGAAAAATACTTCCTCCACTGGAAATATATGGATAACGCACCGATGATCCTCATCGTCGATGACGATCGAGGAATAAGAAAAACGCTGAGATCCATCCTCACGGAGAACGGCTACGCCGTTGATGAGGCTTCGGACGGGCTCCAAGGTCTTCAGCGCGTCAAGCTCAAGGCCCCCGATCTGATCATCCTGGATCAGGTTATGCCCAAACTCGACGGAATCAGAGTGTGCCGGACCATCAAAGAGGACGAGAACCTGAGCAGCATTCCCATCCTCATGACCAGCTCGAGAAACCGGAAAGAAGATATCATCCAGGGACTTGAGTCCGGCGCAAACGACTACGTGGTCAAACCTTTTGACGAAAACGAACTCCTGGCCCGAATTCAGGCCCTGCTCAATTCGAGCCTCCTGATCAGAAAAATGGAGCAGGAAAAGAACGACCTGTTGGCGATTCTCCATATCAGCAACTCCATTACATCCTCCCTCGATTCCCGGGAAGTGCTCTTCTCCATTGTGCAGAAGATTTCGGAAATCATTAAGGTCTCACGGTGTTCCATTGTCCGGATCGATGCCCACGAACCGAAAGGATACGTTGTCGCGTCCAATGAAGATCCAGGGATCTATAATCTGCCCATCGAACTTTCCAAATATCCCGAGGTCCGGAAAGTCCTGGAGACAAGGCAGGTTGTGGTCATCAATGATACCCGTCGGGACCCCATCGTGGAATCTGTCCGGGATAAGTTGGAAGCGGTCGATGTTCAGGCACTCCTGGTTCTGCCGGTTATCATGAAACAAAACGTGATCGGCACCATCCTCCTCCGGACAGCCCGTCGGGCTAAAGCCTTTGACCCCAGGGAAATCCAGTTCTGTCAGATCGTCGCCAACGCGTCGGCAAACGCACTCATCAATGCGGCGCTCTATGAATCGGTGGAGCTGGCGAATATCCAGCTTGAGAAGCTGGCCACCACCGACGGCCTCACGGACATATTCAATCATCGGTACTTCTACAAACGCCTCGACGAGGAGTTCAACCGAGCCCAGCGATACAACAATCCTCTGTCAGCCATCATGATCGACGTAGACAACTTCAAGGAAATAAACGACACCTACGGACATCGGACAGGTGACCTCATCCTCAAAGAGCTGGCCCATGTTTTAAAAACCTCCATGCGCAAGAGCGATATTGTCGCCCGTTACGGGGGCGACGAATTTATCATCCTTCTCCCCCAGACCGACAGCATGGGTGCCATAGCCGAGGCGGCCCGGGTGCTCGACAAGATCGCCGCTTTCCGCTTTGACTCCATGGACGGCTCCCGCATCCTTATCAGCTGCGGCATTGCCACCGCACCCCACAATGAAATCAAAAAGGCCGACGATCTGGTTCTGGTCGCCGACCGGGACCTTTACGCCAACAAGGCCCGGAAAAAGAAGGGCCTGGCCCCGGTCGAGAGATAATCGGCTCCCCCAACTACGTCGTTGACACCTCCTGCCAAAGCATTTAGAATGTCACCCGCATTTTTTCATCAACTGCGAGGATACGATGATTGTTATTATTGACTATGGGATGGGGAATCTCCGCAGCGTGGAGAAAGGATTTGAGCATGTGGGACACAAGGCGAAAATAGTCCGGGATGCCGAGTCCATTCGGAGCGCTACCTCCCTCGTCCTTCCAGGCGTGGGGGCTTTCCGGGACTGCATGAACAACCTGGAACGACTCAACCTCATCGATCCGATTGTGGAGAAAATCAATCAGGGCATCCCTTATCTCGGCATCTGCCTCGGTCTTCAGATCCTGTTCACCGAAAGCGAGGAGTTCGGCCGCACCCAGGGGTTGAATATCATCCCCGGGGCGGTTCGACGCTTCTCTTTTGATAAGTCCCCCGACAGCGGATCGCCGGCACTCAAGATCCCTCACATGGGGTGGAATACAATCAAGAAGGTGAAATCGCCTCCTATCCTCAAGGACGTTGCCGATAACGCCCATCTCTACTTCGTCCACTCCTACTATGTGGTTCCTCAGGATCAGGATGTGATTGCCACAACCACGGACTATGGCGGCGAGTTTACTTCCATGGTCTGGAAGGACAATATTTACGCCACCCAGTTTCACCCTGAAAAGAGCCAGGATGTGGGGCTCTCCATTCTGAAAGCCTTTGGGGAAATCGCCGGAGACTAAAGGGGGCTAGAGGTGCCAGGCAGGCCTGCCTGGCACCCTTATTCTAGATCTAAGCTGTAAAGTTTGAAGTGCGTTTCAGGAAAGACCATTTGCCTGGGTGAGAACAACTTGAATGGAGCCAAAATATAGCTCGCTCTGCATCTTGACCGGAATCTTCCGGGCATCGTCGGTCAGCCAGATATAAAGCTTGCCGCCCTTCTTCTTATCGAAGACCAGTTCCAGGTCTTCCACAATCGGTTCGATCTTGACCGTATCGAAAAACCCGAGAGGCGTTTCAACGGTCTCTCGTCCGTGGACCCGGACGTGAACCTGGTAATTTTTCTTGCCGTCTGTGACATTGAGCACCACCGGCCCGTCGTCAAAACTGGGGATGGTCCTCAGGTAGTAGATGGCTGAAAGAGGATCGTGAATACTCGCGGGAACAGCAATGGTTCTGCGCTCTTTACCGTTACGGAACAGGGTCGCCGCATTTTGATCATGGTCGAAAACCAGGTTGACGTCCCGGTGGTGCGATCCTTCCCGCTGGACTTTTCTGTAACCGACAGAACTGCTCTTTCCAACGTCCAGAAAGGTTTCAATCCGATTTCTGACCTTATAGAACTTGTCAATGACGGCGTTGCTGCGAGCCGTGTTTACGATATGGTACACCCCATCGCCGCTGGTCTTCTCAGAAATCGTAAGGGTTCCCGAACCGGCGCGAATAATACCCCACCGGATATCGTAATTGAGGGCCTCACCCACGGGGAATGGGGCTATGGCGTGATCGTAGTCGGGAATCATCACTTTCCGGCTTGCCGGAAGATCGGAGACGATCAGCCCCAGCAGGACAAATAGAGCGAACACTGTAGTTCGGACGCGAATTGTGGGATTCATGGCTCTCCCCCGTTCACCTTTCTGTGAAAAACCCTTCACCGAGGTTAAGAGCAAATATCGTGCCAGGCTTTACAACGCTTGCCCAGGCTCAAGGCGGATTCTTTGGGATGGGGATAACCATTCAGAATCAACAGGTTACTGGTTTTTGAGGACAAGGTCCAAAGGACCGCGGCCGAGGTGAAGGAGGAACGGGCTGGACGCTGTGTTCTTCAGGCCACAGAAAAGTGTGTTCCAAAGACCACAGCCAAGGATAGGAAAAACGCCGGGCTGACAGGGCGTCAGGCCCGGGCCTCTTTGCGGGCTATCCAGGAAAGCTGCCCCACTGAGAAAAGGGTATCGGCCAGCCAGAAGAGTACCAGTCCCGCCGGGAAAAACGCGAAAAGAAGGGCGAAACCGAGGGGCATCCAGATCCACGTTTTGTCATCCCCCGGATTCACGGAAGTCAAACGTTGCTGCAGAATCATCGCACCGCCCATGAGGGCCGGGAGAAGAAACAAGGGATCCCGAAGGGACAGATCATTGATCCACCAGAGAAAACCGGCCTGGCGCAATTCAAGGGAGGAATGGAGGACCTGATAGAGGGCCAGGAAGACCGGTACCTGCACCGCCAGAGGGATAAAACTTCCGATCATGGCTTGTGTCTGCCGTTTACGGAGGGGACGGATCCGTGCCTCGGTTTGAGCCTGATCGTCCTGCTCTTCTTCCTCAATATCATAAATCTCCTTCGCGATCATCGGCATCTCCCGAAGGGACTTTAGATTGTACTGAGTCAGGGGGAAAAGCAAAATACGGACGACCAAAGCAAGAAGAATCAGGCAGAGTCCGTAATTGCTCACGAACCGGTGCAGCCACCGCAAAACCACGAGAACCCCTTTGCCCAGCGGTTCAAAGGTCCCGTAATCGATTATCCCGGAGAGCCCCGGGTGATGGAACTCCAGTGCCTCCGGTATCAGAGGCCCAAGATAGAGGCTGAAAGAAGCCTCCCGGGATTCACCGGGCGCCAGAGAGAAGGAGGACGAATCGAGACGGGGATAGACCTGCCAACCGCCAAGAGGGCTGACAGTCAGCCGTTCCCCCGGCTCCTTCACAACAAGGGCCTGGGTGAAATAACGGTTCTGGAGACCGACCCATGAGACCGGTTCCCCCACCGCCATCGGTTCTCTCAACGCCTTGGCCTTCTCGCGTTGCACACCGTCTTCGGTGCGACCCGCCCAGGCAACCCGTGTCTTTTTCGCTTCGCCGTCATCGTCGGTCCCGATCCCGTAGAAAGGAATAATCCGAATTCCTGAGGCAAATTCAATCGTTTCGGAGCTGCGGTTCTCTAAACCCGTTTCAAAAAGAAGACCAAACCTGCCCACGGTGCGGTACGCTTTCCAGAAGAACACCCCGCCAGGCAGCTCTTCTGTGAACCGCACCTGCCCATCGTCCTGATCAATACGGTACGATGGGTTCCCCCTGTTTTCGAATACCCCGGGAACCTGAACTTCTATTCCCCCCCGGGTCTTGAGCAGATCTGAGACAAGCTCCACAGGCTGGCCGTCGGTACCGGTGAAGGCCTTCAGACGGGCCGAGACAATTTGGCCGCCGTCAGCAGAGAAGCGGACCGCAAGTTGCTCCGTCTCCAGAACGACTTGCTCATGGTCGCCGGCTTCCCTTTGTTCAATTTCGGAAACCGTGAGCGATGTATCGGTAAAGAAGCGGTCGACCACCGGTTCATAGAGAAAGAATCCGGCAATGAGGACCACGATGGCGAGGAGCGTTTTCTTTCCCATTTGACTTAATCCGAAAGATAAAAAGAGGGTTTCTCGACGAATCGAAAAACCCTTATAGGTGATCAGGAATGGTGCCGAAGACGAGACTCGAACTCGTACGGGGAATCCCCCACTGCCCCCTCAAGACAGCGTGTCTACCAGTTCCACCACTTCGGCATCTTCAAAGAAGGGTCAATTTAGCGAGTTTGGCATTTCTTGTCAAGGGAAAAGGCGGGAACTGGGTGCCCCAAAGAGGGAGAGCGACCGCCCATGACCTTTCCGTCCGCTCAATCGTCATGCCCAGTGGGATTGATCCCGATCACTCGGCTCCTTTGAGTCTCGGGTCAAGGGCATCCCGAAGACCTTCGCCCAGGAGATTGTAGCCCAGGGCCGTAATGAGGATGGCCAGACCGGGGAAGATGGAAAGCCAATAGGCGAAATCGATATTCTTATACCCGGAACTCAGGATATTACCCCAACTCGGCGTCGGCGGCTGCACGCCCAGCCCAAGGAAGCTGAGAGCCGATTCGGTCAGAATCGCCCCGGCAATCCCAAAGGTGGCAGACACCAGGACGGGGGCCATGGCATTGGGCAGTAAATGACGAAAGATAATGCGCAGATCGGAGGCGCCGAAGGCCCGGGCGGCCTGAACAAATTCCCGCTCTTTCAAGGCAAGAAACTCGGCTCGCACCAGCCGTGCAACACCCATCCACCCGGTCACACCGATGATGATCATGATGTTACGGAGACTCGGCTCAAGCACCGCGATAACGGCCAGGATCAGGAAGAAGGTGGGAAAGCAGAGCATGATGTCGACGAAACGCATGATGATCCCGTCGACCCGGCCGCCGTAATAACCGGCTGCGGCTCCCACCAGAATGCCGATGAAAGTGGCAATCCCCACGGCCACAAAACCGACGAGCATGGAGATCCGGGCACCATAGATCATGCGGCTCATAACATCCCTGCCCGACTCATCTGTTCCCATCCAGTGCTGCGGACTCGGCCCGTGGAGGATGTTATCCACATCGATGACCGCCGGATCATACTGGCTCAGAAGGGGCGCCCCCAAGGCCAGGGCAAAGAGAACGAGAATAATGAACGACCCCGCCAGGGCAAGCCTGTTCTTTCGGAAACGGCGGGCCACTATTTGAAGATAGGATTCGCTTTGTCTCATCCTTCGTCACCCACCCGTACTCTTGGATCCACCAGGGCATACCCGATGTCGGCAATGAGGTTCCCCAGAAGGGTCAGCAGAGCGCCTATCACCAGG
>CAYUBU010000438.1:0-7089 GCA_964443105.1 uncultured Nitrospirota bacterium | reverse complement strand
CCGGGTGGAATTACTGGAGCGGCGCAAAGAGGTCCAGTCTCGAATCGATGGTGGGACGCTGCCCGATTTTCTCCCGGAGACCCGTGAAATACGAGAGGGCGACTGGCGGGCAGCGCCGATTCCCGACGATCTTCAGGACCGCCGTGTGGAAATCACGGGGCCCGTGGATCGCAAGATGGTGATCAATGCCTTGAATTCCGGTGCCAATACCTTCATGGCCGATTTTGAAGACTCCCATGCACCCACATGGGAGGGAAACATTGAGGGCCAAATCAATTTGCGGGATGCGGTGAATCGCACCATCTCCTTTACCAGTCCCGAGGGAAAGCTATACGCCCTCAATGAGAAAACAGCCACCCTGATTGTTCGTCCCCGGGGCTGGCACCTGGTGGAGAAACATCTCCTTGTTGACGGGGAGCCGATTTCCGCCGGCATTTTCGACTTCGGGTTCTACTTCTATCACAACATTCCAAGCCTTATGGCCCGGGGAACGGGCCCCTATTTTTATCTTCCCAAGATGGAAAGCCATCTGGAAGCGAGGCTCTGGAACGATATCTTTGTCCATGCCCAAAAGATGCTCGACATTCCCCTGGGGACCATCAAGGCCACGGTCCTCATCGAAACCATTCTGGCCGCCTTTGAGGTGGATGAAATCATTTATGAACTGAAAGATCACATGGCCGGCTTGAACTGCGGCCGATGGGATTATATCTTCAGCTTTATCAAGCGTTTCAAGAATGTGCCGGGGTATCTCTTTCCCGACCGTGCCCAGATCACCATGACCCGGCACTGCATGCATGCCTACTCCCTCCTGGTCATCAAGACGTGCCACCGGCGGGGTGTCCACGCCATGGGCGGCATGGCGGCCCAGATCCCGATCAAGAACGATCCTGAGGCCAATGCCGCAGCCCTGCAGAAGGTTCGGGACGACAAGATTCGGGAAGCCCGGGACGGCCACGACGGCACCTGGGTTGCCCATCCCGGCCTGGTGTCCATCGCGAAGGAGGAATTTGACCGGGTGATGAAGGGCCCCAATCAGATCGACCGCCTGCGGGAGGATGTCACCGTGACCGCAGCCGACCTGCTGAAAGTGCCCAAAGGGGACATCACAGAGGGGGGGCTCCGGACCAATATTGACGTGGGCCTCCAATATATGGCACATTGGCTGAGCGGTTTGGGGTGCGTGCCCATCTATAACGCAATGGAAGACGCTGCCACAGCCGAGATTTCCAGGAGCCAGGTGTGGCAGTGGATCCACCATCCCGACGCCCACCTGGTTGACGGACGGAAAGTCACCTTGGAGATGTGCCGCAAAATTCTGAGTGAAGAGCTGGAACGAATGCGCGCCGCCCTGGGTGACGCCCGTTTCGCCCAGGAGAACTATGAAAAGGCCGCCCGTCTTTTCGATGAAATTATTTCCAACGACGAACTGGAAGAGTTTCTCACGCTCAAGGCTTACGATGATCTGGACTGAGCAGGGTGAAGGATTTTCAATCGACCGGCGTAACTGAAAGGGAATGCATCATGTCGAAAACAATCGAGGAAAAAGCCATTGAACTCTGCAAGAGGCTGTCGTGCCACGAGATTCTCCAGGACGATGAAGAGTCGATGCAAGCCGAGTGGGACAGCGATCCCCGATGGAAAGGCGTCACCCGTCCCTATACCCCGGCAGACGTGCTCAAGCTGCGGGGCACCTTGAAACTGGAATATACTTTCGCCAAAACCGGGGCAAAGCGGTTGTGGCATTTGCTTAAGACGGAAGATTACATCCCGGCTCTCGGGGCGCTCACCGGGAATCAGGCGGTTCAGCAGGTGGAAGCGGGCCTCAAGGCCATCTACGTGAGCGGCTGGCAGGTGGCAGCGGATGCCAATCTGGCCGGCGAGATGTATCCCGACCAGAGCCTCTATCCCTCCAACAGCGTGCCCGAAGTGGTGAGGCGCATCAACAAGGCCCTGCGTCGGGCGGATCAGATCCAGGTGCTCGACGGCCGCAAAGGGGGGCCCTACTGGTTTGCGCCGATCATCGCCGACGCGGAAGCCGGTTTCGGCGGCGCCTTGAATGCCTTTGAGCTGACGAAACAGATGATTGCCGGCGGCGCCGCCGGGGTGCATTTCGAAGATCAGCTCTCTTCCGCCAAGAAATGCGGCCACCTGGGCGGGAAGGTGCTGGTGCCGACCACCGAGTTTGTGAACAAACTCATCGCCGTTCGGCTGGCCGCCGATATTTGCGGCGTGCCCACCATGCTGATTGCCCGAACCGACGCTGAGGCCGCGAAACTCCTCACCAGTGATGTCGACGAGCGGGACAAAACCTTTATCGTCAACGAGAAGCGAACGACGGAGGGGTTCTATTACATTAAGTCCGGTGTGGAGACCGCCATTGCCCGGGGGTTGGCTTACGCCCCCTACTCCGATATGGTCTGGTGTGAAACCTCGAAACCCGATCTTGAAGAGGCCAAGAGATTTGCCGATGGGATCAAAGCCGAATACCCGGACAAACTGCTGGCCTATAACTGTTCCCCATCCTTCAACTGGAAGGGCAACCTCGACGAAGCAACCGTCGCGAAATTCCAGCATGAGCTGGCCGCCATGGGCTACAAGTTTCAGTTTGTCACCCTGGCCGGTTTTCACGCCCTCAATCTCGGCATGTTCGATCTGGCTCTCAACTACAAGAAGCAGGGGATGCTGGCTTATTCGAAATTTCAACAGGAAGAATTCAAGCATGGGAAGGAAGACGGCTACATGGCAACGACCCATCAGCAATTCGTCGGCACCGGATACTTCGACCGGGTGATGAACTGTGTGACCGGAGGCGAAAGTTCGGTAGAAGCATTGCAGGGGTCGACGGAAAAGAAACAGTTCTGATGCCCCCGCAACAGGGGCTAAGCGGAGGGAAAAATGAGCAGAGAAGCCTTATTCCAATGCAGCCCCGGTGAAATTTCTATGAAAAAACAGTTTGTGCAAATTCTCGTGACCGGGTTCTCTTTATTCCTTGCTCTCCAGACATGGGGTTGCGGAAAAGAAGCGCCCAAAGCCGGGGATGCCCACCTGCAGCCGGTGGTGGCGGTTGGGTCTCAATGGTATGGTCACATCCCCGTATGGATCGGCATCGAAAAGGGGATCTTCAAGAAGCATGGATTTGATGTCCAGTGGCGGGCCATCGGCAAGAGCATGGACCGTCTCAACGCGATCTCGTCCGGGGAGGCCCAGTTCGCCAGTCTCGGTGAAATCGCCATGCTCAGCGCCATGGCCCAGGGGAATACGCGGTTCTACTGGGTGGGGAATCAGAACATCGCCCCCGGTTTCGAAGGCCTCGTGGCGGCTCCGGGCATCACCTCATATGCCGAACTCAAGGGGAAGAAGATCGGGTTTCCCTTCGGCTCCTCCGTCGATCTGACCTGCCGCATGCTCCTCAAAGAGCATGGGCTCGATCCGAAGACCGATGTGGAGCTGGTCAATCTGGAACTCGGTGATGTCCCCGCCGTATTCAGAGCGGGGAACGTGGCCGCGGCACTGGTCTGGGAGCCCGGTTTTTCACAGCTCAAGGCTGTGGAAGGGGCCACGGTTCTGGGGACAGACACGGACACGGAAGTCTACAAGAAGTTCGGCACCATGACCGGGCCCGATGTGCTGGTGATCAGCAGGTCCTGGGTGGATGAAAACCGCGCCAGGGCAAAAGCGTTTATGCGGGCCTATTTCGAGGCCTTAACCTGGGTCAAGAACCACAACCTGGAGGCCGCGGAAGTGGCTCAGGGGAAATACATTCAGCAGGATCTTTCCCTGATACAGGAGAACATGAAGAAGTTCATCTGGCACGACCTTGAAGCTCAGAAGAAAGTCATGTCCGATGCGGGCATCTTTGGTCAGGCCGACTATGTGATCCGGATTCTCCATGAGGATATGAAAGCCATCCCCCGGGAGCCCGACTTTCGCGCCTGGGTTAATCTCGACATCCTCCCCTTTGAAGACCTGAAATAATAGATGCAACGGGGTGCCAGGCAGGCCTGCCTGGCACCCTTATTCCCGCAGCTCGAAAGAAAGGCGGTCCACCCTTGGATGACAAGAAACTTGATCTCTGGCAGGTGCTGGTCTTCGGCTCAGCGGGGCTGCTCGGGTTTCTCGGTGTCTGGGAGCTTGTGGTCCGTCTCGGGTGGGTCGACCCCTATTTCCTGCCGCCGCCGAGCACTATCGCCGCCCGTGCCCGGGAGCTGACCTTTGGGGAAAATGCCGTGCTGCCCCACGATATCCGGGTGAGCACCACCCGGGTTCTCACTGGCTTTTTTCTCAGCGCCGTAGTCGGCGTCCCGTGCGGTCTCCTCCTGGGGATGAGTGCCACTATCCGGGCCTTGTCGAGCCCCATCATATCCATTATCCGCCCTCTGCCGGCGCTGAGCTGGATCCCCCTGTCCATGCTCTGGCTCGGAATCGATGAACAGCAGAAATACGCCATCGTCTTCATGGGATGCTTCGCGTCCATCCTGGTCTACACCACCGATGCCACCATGCGGGTCGATCCGCTGCTCCGTCGGGCTGCTACGAATCTGGGGGCGTCGCCCCTCCAGGTCATGAGGCATGTGGTTCTGCCAGGTGCCTTGCCCGACATTTTAAGCGGACTCAAGGTGGTTCTGGCCATCGCCTGGACCTGCGTCATATCCGCCGAGATGGTCGGCGCCAACAGCGGGCTCGGTTTTCGTATCTGGACCGCCAAGGAGTGGTCCGACACGGGGCAGGTGCTCGTCGGCATGCTCAGCATCAGCGTGACTGTCCTGGTGCTCGACATTCTCTTCCGGGGGCTGGAGCTGCTGCTCCTGCCGTGGCGCCGAAGGGAGCCGGGTACATGAATGGACAGCTGATAGCCCTCGACGGGGTTTCCAAAGTATTCTCCACCCGAAAGGGGGACGTGGAGGCGGTGCGGGATTTTTCCCTGGAGGTGAAGAAGGGCGAGGTCGTGACCCTGGTGGGTGCGTCGGGATGCGGCAAAACCACGGTGCTCAATATGGTGGCCGGTTTCATGTCTCCCACGTCGGGAGAGATTTTTCTGGAAGGGCAACCCATTACCGGTGTAGAACCCCGGTGCGGCATGATTTTCCAGTCCTACGCCCTGTTCCCCTGGCTGACGGTCAGAAAGAACGTGGAGTTCGGTCCCCGGATCAACGGGATTTCCAGGTCGGTACGACGGACCGAAGCGCAGGCGTACATCGAAATGGTCGGCCTCGAAGGATTCGAAGACGCCTATCCCGTTGAGTTGTCGGGCGGCATGCGTCAGCGGGTCGCCCTTTGCCGGGTCCTGGCCAACAAGCCCGATATCCTTTTGTGCGACGAGCCCTTTGCCGCCCTTGACGCCATGACCCGGCAGGTGATGCAGCAGGAGTTGCTGAGAATCGTCAGCCAGTCGGGCCAGACGGTTCTCTTTATCACCCATTCCATCGATGAAGCGCTGATCTTGAGCGACCGGGTGATCGTCATGTCCGCAAGGCCGGGACAGGTGAAGGCGATGCACGATGTGGATCTGGACCGGCCCAGAAAAGTCGAGGTGCAGCTGACGGACGCCTACCTGGCGCTCAAGCGGAAGATATGGGATATGGTCGAGGAGGAGGTGCGGGCCTCCATGAATGTCTGAAGGCTCCGTCGCTCCGCTTCAGGCAACGGGTGCCAGGCAGGCCTGCCTGGCACCCGTGTTCCGGGGTTACTTTTCTTCGATGATGAAGGTGCCTGAGATATGGACCGTTTTGCCCTCATGGATGAATCGGGCCGAGCTTCCGCCGGTTTCCACCTGGAAGCGGCCTTCCCAGCTCTTGATGATGCTTCCATCAACGGCGTAGAGGGTGATGGTTCGGTCCAATCCGATCAGGCTGCTCTTCATGTGACTGACCTGCTGTTGACATCCCTTGGTACAGCCCGAGACGGAAAGGGCCAACCCGAGGGCCGCCAGGGATAAGATCATTCGAATGGCGAGTTTTTTCATAGGTTGCTCCTTCTCTCTAAAATAGATATCCCGTAAAGAGACTGAATCCGTGAAACTTGAACGTTTCATCGATCTCTTCCAGTTCGGTCCATGTGGACCGGTAGAGGGCCTTGATGAAAAAGCGCTCCGACCAATCCCACCGGACCCCTGCGCCCACATTATAGGAAAAGGACGTGGAAAAATCGTCCCGGTCGTCGCAATAGCAGTCGTAATCGTCCAGATCTTCATAAAAGGAGACGAACCCGATGCCCGCCGTCACAAAAGGGGAGATCGGGCCGGCAAAGGGAAAGACATCGATGTTAAAGTCCATCCCCGAAACATCTGCATCCTCCTTGATAACCGTAGCGCCGCTTCTGACTTTCAGGTCTGTGGAGGCGGCGAAAAGATCGGCGCTGATGGAGAGATAGTCATTGAGGTGATATCCCCCGCCG
Organism: uncultured Nitrospirota bacterium; assembly: GCA_964443105.1. Taxonomy (GTDB): domain Bacteria; phylum CG2-30-53-67; class CG2-30-53-67; order CG2-30-53-67; family CG2-30-53-67; genus CAYUBU01. The sequence goes on along the minus strand of CAYUBU010000438.1, from coordinate 693 downwards.
ATTCCGAAGGCGGTAAAACTCTCCACCTCGCTGGTGACCGAATCGGCCCCGACGGTGTCGGTTGCCTCATCACCGGTCATCCCCTGGCCGAAGAGAAAGATCTCAAATCTTCCTGCCCGGCTCCGCTCCTGGGCATGGGCGTCTGATAGATATCCTTCAAGGCCCAGAACCAGGGCAATCCCACAAACAACGCGACCAATTTTCATTTTTCAGATCTCCTCTTTATGCTCTGGGTCCCCATGTTCGTCATAACGTGATGAATTCTTTAGAGTCAGTCCCCGACTCCGGGGACCAGACTGTGGCCACCCCGTGGCGAAGGCGGTAAAGGGCGATCGACGCGTCACCACCGGCATCCCGCCTGGCTTTTAAGAAGGGGATCTTCTCTGCTGCATCCCGTTTGATGTCCGGGTCCTCCAAAACCCCCACGGCGCCGCCGATCCGAACCTGACGATTGTCCACGGGTCTGTAAAAGCAGAGCTCCACGGCGGGGTTCTCAAGGAGTTGTCGATTGAGTTCCTTTTCGGCTCCGGCGGCGAATATGATCCCGATCCCGTCGGCCCGATAGAGCATCATGCCCCGGACGCAGGGTTGGTCGTTCTTCACCGTGGCCAGAAAGAAGACTGGGTTCCCCTGAACGAATTCCAGGATCTCTTCCGCGTTCATAGGTTATCCTCCCGATGCAGTTTCGGCCTT
>CAYUBU010000437.1:0-7065 GCA_964443105.1 uncultured Nitrospirota bacterium | reverse complement strand
ACCGACCCTCTCATCACCCTTAAGTTTGAGCTTGTCCAGCGCATCAATGGCCCTGAGAAAGGCAACGCCGCCGCCAGGTACGACACCCTCCTCAACGGCCGCACGGGTCGCGTTAAGGGCGTCTTCCACCCGGGCTTTCTTCTCCTTCATCTCGGTTTCGGTCGCGGCGCCCACATTGATCACGGCAACACCGCCAACCAGTTTAGCCAGCCGCTCCTGAAGTTTTTCCCGGTCATAGTCCGAGGTGGTCTGGTCGATCTGAGCCCGGATCTGCTTGACCCGATCCTTGATGTCCCCGGCCTTGCCGGCCCCGTCGATGATGGTTGTATTGTCCTTGTCGATCTTGACCGTCTTGGCCTGCCCCAGATCGTCCAGTTTGGCGGTATCGAGGTTGATCCCCACCTCTTCCGAAATGACCTGGCCGCCGGTGAGCACGGCGACATCCTGAAGCATGGCTTTTCTGCGATCTCCGAATCCCGGCGCCTTCACGGCAGCCACGTTCAGAGTACCCCGGAGCTTGTTGACCACCAGTGTGGCCAGGGCTTCACCGTCCACGTCTTCCGCTACGATGAGGAGCGGTTTGCCCATCTTGGCAATCTGCTCCAGGAGGGGGAGAATATCCTTCATGTTGCTGATCTTCTTGTCGTGGATCAGGATGTAGGGATCGTTGACGACGCACTCCATCCGCTCCGGGTCGGTCACAAAGTAGGGTGAGAGGTACCCTCTGTCAAACTGCATCCCTTCCACGGCCTCCAGGGTGGTCTCCATCCCTTTGGCTTCTTCCACCGTAATCACGCCTTCCTTGCCGACTTTCTCCATGGCCTCGGCAATGATCGCCCCGATGGTCTCATCGTTATTGGCAGAAATGGTACCGACCTGGGAAATCTCCTTCTTCTCCCGGGTCGGTTTGCTGATTTTCTGGAGTTCCTCGACAACGGCTGCCACGGCCTTATCGATGCCCCGCTTCAGATCCATGGGGTTGGCGCCGGCGGTCACATTCCGTACCCCTTCCCGAAAGATCGCCTGGGCCAGCACCGTCGCGGTGGTGGTGCCGTCGCCGGCCACATCGGAGGTCTTGCTGGAGACCTCTTTCACCACCTGACAGCCCATATTCTCGAACTTATCTTCCAGTTCCACCTCCTTGGCCACGGTAACGCCGTCCTTGGTGGAGATGGGAGCCCCGAACCCCTTATCCAGAACCACGTTTCGCCCCCGGGGTCCGAGGGTCACTTTGACCACATCGGCCAGTTTGTTAACGCCGTTGAGTAACGATTTCCGCGCGTCTTCGCTGTACTGTATCATTTTTGCCATAACAAGTTTCTCCTTCTCTAGGTTTGCAAGATTACTCAAATTTACAGTGTTACTGAATGATGCCCATCACGTCTTCCATTTTCAGAATGCCGTACTCTTTACCGTCCATCTTGATGTTGTCAGGGGAGTAGGTCTTGAACATGATGACATCACCCTTCTTCACCTCTTCTACCTCTTTTCCCACCGCTTCCACTTTCCCTTTCTGAGGGCGCTCTTTGGCCGATTCGGGGATAATGATGCCCCCGGCGGTTTTCTGCTCCTGCTCGAGGTAGCTGACCAGAATACGATCCTTTAACGGTTTCAGCATAACTTCTCTCCTTTCCAGATAACTGGTTGTATTGAACGAACGAAAATGAGCGACATGAAATGAACCGTGATCCTGAACGGACCCTTTTAGCAGTCAAAGGAGGCGACTGCTAACGAACGGCAAATATACTCCCTAAAAAAATAATTGCAACAACCTTTTAGTAGTATTTTTGCGCCTCTAAGACAAAATCCTCAAGGATGGGCTGATTTGGCCGATATGAAAATTAAAGAGAAACCCCCGGTGTTACCGCGCTTAGCCACTAGTGCCCAGGAGAAGAGACCATGCAGCAGAAATCAAATCTCAAGCTCAAATACTGCCCCATACTCGACACTTTCGTGAAAATCAAGGAGTTAACGTCAGAGGACGTGGAGACCTGTCTCGCCAGAGCAAGGATCAGCGACAAGCAATCGTACCAGGAATTTGTCGTTTTCGAGGCCATGCCCGAATGCCGCAAGACCCTTCGCTCCCTCTTCGACCGGAACGACGACACCTGTCTCGACAGGGAGACCGCCATCGAAGAACTCTATCGCATGTGCGTCAAGGTAAATGGGGCACTCAATATCTACAATGTCACCATCCCGGTCCATGAAGAAGAAGCCCGGCAAGGGATGTGCAAAACGGAAGAGAGCATTGACCGGTCCAAACGGATGCGGCGAATCGCAGGACTCGAAAAAACGCTGAAAAAAAGGGTCGTCGGACAGGACCGGGCGATCGATATAGTCGCCCGATCCGTTCGAAGCGCCTGGGTCGGGATCCGGGACTGGCGGCGCCCCGTGGCCACCCTGGTCTTCGCCGGCCAGACGGGGGTCGGCAAAACGGAACTGGCCAAAGCGCTGGCCGAGTTCATCACCGGTGACGAAAAGCACATGGTCCGGGTCGACTGCTCTGAATTCTCCCAACCTCACGAATACGCGAAACTCATCGGCGCTCCACCGGGATACGTGGGGTACGACGATGGCGGCACTCTGACCGAACCGCTTCTGAAAAACCCTCAAACCGTTGTTCTCTTTGATGAAATAGAAAAAGCCGACGAGAAGGTTCACAATCTGCTCCTGCAGGTCATGGACGAGGGATTTCTCACCGATAACAAAGGACGAAGAATTCCCTTTCAAGAGGCGGTGGTTATCCTCACCAGCAACGTGGGAGTGGAAAGCCTGGAGGAAATGGGAAGAGCCGTCGGCTTTACATCGGCCGACACGGTGAATGAGAGGGTCGTGGAGCGGGAGACGGTCAAGTCTCTTGAAAGTCTCTTTCGCCCCGAATTCCTCAACCGGGTCGACGAGGTCGTCTGTTTCCGGTCTCTCTCCCCGGGGGACAACCGCCGCATTGTCCGCATGCTCCTGCAACGCCTCAAAGAGAACCTGGCTGACCTGAAAATGTCGATTCGCTTCAGTGCCGGCGTGGTCGATTACCTCGTCAAAAAAGGGACAGACCCCCGGTACGGTGCGAGACCGCTGAGGCGGGCCATCAAACAGTATATCGAGGCCCCCCTTGCCGACCGGCTCATCACCGAGTCCCTTGACGCCCCAGCCAATCTGGCGGCAAAGATGTTCAGGGGGGATGTGGTCTTCGTGGGAGACTAGCCCGGAGATTGCACAAGTACATCAATTACGGTGCCGTATAAGCTGCCCCATGCGGCGTTGAAAAGAATTTCCTGACTTCGAAATATTTCAATATGTCTTAAGCCAGAATAAGGGTGCCAGGCAGGCCTGCCTGGCACCCATTGCCTGTGTTGCTTCTACGGCCCCTCATGACGATCACTCATGCAATATCCGGGCTAGGAGGAAAAAATCACCTGAGCTGCCGCGTAGGCGTCGGTGTGGGAAAGAGAAAGAAAAGCGACGCTGGCGCCGGAGGCCCTGAAGATTTCCCCGGCCCTGTCGTGGAGCCTGAGATCCGGCCGCCCCGAGGGGGCATTGATTACTTCAATCTGAGGAAAGCCGACCCCACTGCCCCACCCCGTCCCCAGTGCCTTCATGACCGCCTCCTTGGCGGCGAAGCGGGCCGCGTAGTGCTGGAACTTGTTCTTCTTCTTTTCGCAATAGGCGACCTCGCCGTCGGTAAAAACCCGGGCGGTAAAGCGGGTGGGATGCTTGACCATGGCCGTCTCAATTCGGTAGACTTCAACGATATCGATACCGATTCCGACAATAGAGTTCACAGATAGTGATCCAGACCGCGATCTTTGAGGAGGTCGACGATTTTCCGGACATCCTGGACCTTGTCTTTTCGACAGACCAGCAGCGCGTCGCCGGTCTCCACGACAATCAGGTCATCCACGCCCACCGCCGCAATAATGCGGCCCTCAGAGTAAAATATGGAGTTCCGGGTGTCGATGAGTACCGTTTCCCCCTGGGCGATGTTCCCATCCCCGTCTTCCTGAAGAACTTCCTCTAAGGCGCTCCAGCACCCCACATCGCTCCAGCCGAGATCCGCCGGGATGACCAGGATGTCCTCCGACTTCTCCATGATGGCGTAGTCGATGGAATCGCCGTCGAGTTTACCGTAAATCTGCCGGATCGTTGCATCCTGTTTTGCCGTTCCCAACGCTTTCCCGATGGCCATCAGCCCCCGATGGAGGCGGGGAGAAAACCGCTCCATCGCCCCGAGGATGTCAGCCGACTTCCAGAGAAACATCCCGCTGTTCCAGGAGAACCCTCCCGCTTTCAGGAAGGCCTCCGCCGTTTCCTGGTCCGGCTTTTCCCGGAACCGGGCAACCCGAAAAATCCCATGGGAGAAGGGTTCTCCCTGTTCGATGTAGCCGTACCCTGTTTCCGCACGGGTCGGCGTAATCCCGACAGTGATCAAAACCTCGTGATCTTTTACAATAGCTGCCCCCTGATTCAGGACTTCCAGGAGACGGTCTTGTTTTTGAATGGTGTGATCGGCGGGGAGCACCGCCATAATGGACGAGGGGTCTCTCTTCTGCAGTACAGCGGCTGCCAGACCGATGGCCGGCGCCGTATTCCTCCCTGCCGGCTCCAGCAGAAAATTCTCTGAAGGCAGTTCGGGCAGGTCTTCTCTCACGGCAGCTTCCAGCCGTTCTCCGGCAACGATCAGAATCCGTTCGTAAGGGATCAGGGGGAGAATCCGTTCCACCGTCTGCCGGAGCATGGTGGATGGGCCGATAATGTTGAGCAGCTGTTTCGGCTTGTCCTGACGACTCTTGGGCCAGAACCGGGTCCCGCTCCCGCCGGCAAGAATGACGGCATACAGCATGGTGGACTCCCCAAAATACTTTGCCGGATCAGTGGTCCTGTTCGTAAATAGGGTAACCCATCAAGAGGGTTGTAGCGCAGTTGCATCAAGGCGCAAGACTAAGGCGTACCCCCTGCGGTACGTCGCAGAGAGCGGAACGCAGAGGCGGCGGCGCCACGGTAAGGGTTCCAGGCAGGCCTGCCTGGCACCCCGTTGCTCTCAGGTCCGCCGGCAAAGAGTGCACGACCCGAAACCTCTCCTGGAGCACCTACCTCCGCTTGAACATATAGAGAATAAGATCCCGAACGCGGCTTGAATAGCCCCACTCGTTGTCATACCAGGAGATCACCTTCACCAGGTTTCCGCCGATGACACTGGTAAGAAAGGAGTCAAAGCTCGACGAATAGGCGCTGCCGTTGAAATCTTTCGACACCAACGGCTCATCCACATACTCAAGAATCCCTTTGAGGGGCCCCTTGGCCGCAGCCTTCATGGCCGCATTGACCTCCTCGGCGGTGGTCTTCTTGGCGGTCAGAACCACCAGATCGACGACGGAAACGTTGGGGGTGGGGACGCGCATGGCCATTCCGTCCAGCTTCCCCTTTAGTTTCGGCAGCACAAGAGAAACGGCCCGGGCCGCCCCGGTGGTGGTGGGGATGATGGAAACGGCCGCCGCCCTGGCGCGGCGCAGGTCCTTGTGCGGGAAATCGAGGAGTTTCTGATCGCCGGTGTAGGCATGGACTGTGGTCATCAGTCCCTTTTCTATGCCGAAATTCTCCAGCAGCACTTTGGCCACGGGAGCGAGACAGTTGGTCGTACACGAGGCGTTGGAGATGATGTGATGCTTATTTGGGTTATAGGTTTTCTCGTTTACCCCGAGACAGATGGTCACGTCGGGCTCCTTGGCCGGTGCTGTGATGATCACCTTCTTCGCCCCCGCTTCCAGGTGCTTGGATGCGTTGGCCCGATCCCTGAAGAGCCCTGTCGCCTCCACCACCACGTCCGCTTTCAATTCGTGCCACGGGAGGCTGGCAGGATCCCTTTCCGAGAAAATCCGGATCTCATCGGTGCCCACAACAATCGAATTCTTCTTGGCTCGGACCTTCACATCCAGGGGCCCCAGGACCGAATCGTACTTGAGAAGATGGGCCAGAGTTTCAGGGGTTGTCAGATCGTTAATCCCCACAAAGTCAAACCGCTTGTTGCCAAGAGATGCCCTGAGGACGTTTCTGCCGATTCTTCCAAACCCATTGATCGCTACCCGGATTGCCATTGTCCAGCCTCCTGTTATAGGTGTGAGCAAATAAAAGCGGACGCTACTAGAAGAATTCGTTGATTTTACAGCAATATTTCCGTATGTCAAACACTATTTCATCTTGACAAGGGAATTTCCTTGATGTTAAATTGTCGGACCTTGCAAGCTCGGGGCTGTAGCTCAGTTGGGAGAGCGCTTGAATGGCATTCAAGAGGTCGTCGGTTCGATCCCGATCAGCTCCACCAAATATATCAGGGAGTTAGCCAACACTGGATAGCTCCTTTTTCTATTGGAGTGTGCAGTTTTTGTGCAGTAAACTTTTCCGCCAAGCCTCTTCGGTGTTTCAGTTATTGTCGATTCGGTATGTCCACACAAAAAACCCGCTTGAAAAGGCTGGGCTTAGTACTTCACTTTCATGTCAAAGCGGTTTTATCCCTTCCATTTTCTCCTTAAGTCTATCAACCCTACCAATCCTCACCCGTAGAGTAGTAGGGCGATTGCCCTGAAAGAAATATCGTATCCCTGAGGAGATCAACCGGGCCACCATGCACTCAACGAATAGAGCCTTTGAGCGGTACTTCCGGATTGAGGCGGAGGATCTGCGGGATATTTACAGAGATACGAGGGAGAAGGGGGGCGAGGTGGGGAACCCCGCCTCTTCGTCCGATAGATGAGTAGAATCGCGCTTGCGCAGAGCGGTGACCGAACTAGGGACAGTCTCCCACTGAAAACTGCATTGTTGGCCTTCCCTGAAAGTTTTTCCCTGAGAGTTTTTCTGTCCCTTTTGTATTTCCTCTTACAACGCGCCTACAAACACGCGAACACATCTTTTTTCCTATTTTTGTGGTTCTAGACAGGATCGTATGGGTAATAAGACGCAAGAAAACGACAGGAACACCCTCGAAGTTTATTGCCAGGGTCCCAAAGGATCACCACTCTTCCCTCTCCCCCTAAGAGACGGTGTCGCAATGATGAAGAACGCACATTCTGTCAT
>CAYUBU010000436.1:0-2507 GCA_964443105.1 uncultured Nitrospirota bacterium | reverse complement strand
AACGTGACCAAGTACAAGATTATCGCTTTTATCACAAGCGCCTGCTTTGCGGGCCTGGTGGGCGCCGCCTCCTGGGCCTTGAAGACCCCCTACGTATTTCCGCCGGAGGTTTTCGAGATCCATTACACCGTGGAAGCGATCATTATTGTCATGCTCGGCGGTGCCGGGACGCTTCTCGGACCGGTCGTGGGCGCGCTGATCTATGGGATCTCCAAATATTATCTCTCCATCTTTCTCCCGGGCTTCCAGCTTCTCGTTTTCGCCCCCATCATCCTCATCACCATCGTCATGTTTCCCGAAGGGGTGGTGGGGATGCTGAAGGAGAAGACCCGGGGGACGGCTCTGGCGCGGTTCATCTTGTAGGAGAGGCCATGGCCTTGCTGACACTGGAACATGTGACCAAGCGATTCGGCGGGCTCGTTGCCGTCAACGACGTGAGTCTCGAGATCTCCGCTGGCCAGTTTGTCGGCATCGTCGGCCCCAACGGGAGCGGAAAGACAACGCTCTTCAACTGTATCAGCGGTGTCTTCTTTCCGGAAGAGGGAAAGATCACCTTCGAGGGTCTTGACATCACCCGGCTGCCCACCTATAAGCGGGCGCCCCTGGGCATCGGACGAACGTTTCAGATCCCCAGGCCTTTCAATTCGGCTTCCGTGCGGGAGAACATCGCCGTGGGGGCCATGTTCGGCACCATGGCCGGGGAGATCAGTGTGGACGAATCCCTGGCGGTGGCCGACGACACCCTCAAGCTCGTGGGGCTGGAAGAGCACCGGGACAAGGCCGCAGGAACATTGACACCGGTGGAGAAGAAAATGATGGAGATCGGCCGGGCCCTGGCGATGAAGCCCCGGATTCTTCTTATGGACGAAGCCATGGCCGGCATGCACCCAAACGATATCGACAACATGGTGGCCTTCATCAAGCGAATTGCCGTGGAAGAGAAGATCGCCATCGTGGCCATGGTGGAGCACATCATGCGGGCGGTGGTGAATATGGCGGAAAAGGTGATTGTCCTCCATCAGGGGGCCAAGCTGGTGGACGCGCCGACGAAAGAGGCGCTTGCAGATCCCCGGGTGGTGGAAGTCTACCTGGGGCGGGCGGCTGCGGAGAAGTGATATGCTGCGTGTGAAAGAACTGGAATCGGGCTACGGCGCCATGCAGGTCTTGTGGAAGCCGAGCCTGGAGGTGAAGAAGGGGACCATTACCTCACTCCTCGGGCCGAACGGGGTCGGGAAGAGCACTCTGGTCTATACGGTGTTCGGATCGGTACCGCCCTGGAGCGGGACCGTCGAGTACGGCGGGCAGGATGTGACCCGGGTTCCCACCCACAAGAAGGTGGAGATGGGGATTGCCCTGGTGCCCGAGGGAAAGCATCTCTTCCCTAACATGACGGTCTATGAGAATCTGACCATGGGTGCCTATCTGAAGAAGGCCCGGCTCCACCAGGCCGAGTCGTTGGACCTGGTCTACACCCTTTTCCCCCGGTTAAAGGAACGGACGAAACAGCTGGCGGGCTCCATGAGCGGCGGGGAGCAGCAGATGGTGACCATCGCCCGGGCGCTCATGACGAAGCCCGACTTTATCATGCTCGATGAGCCGAGCCAGGGGCTGGCGCCCAAGCTGGTGGGAGAAGTCTTTCAGACCATCCACAAGATGAAGGAGGAGATCGGCCTCACCATCCTCCTCATCGAGCAGAACTCCGACGCCTCCCTCGATCTGGCCGATTACGTCTATGTGATGCACGAGGGGGTTATCAAGGCCGAGGGGACTGCGGAGGAGATCAAGGCCTCCAGCGAGATCCGGGAAGCCTTTCTCGGGATTTAAGTTCTGCTCTGCCTATTCCCGTGAAAAAACACCCTCGCCTGACAGCGCAACCTGGATGTTGTGCAGGTGCGGGTATTCCCCTCGCTCCATGGCCCTCCGGTTAATCTCCGCTCGTGGGAACACCCGCACCTGGCCAATTTAAGTACAAAAAATTTCTGGGGGCAGGTCCCGCAGGCTATCCTGTTCGGCCTGGTTCAACAGCTCCCCTCCATTCCGCGGCGCTTCGCTTACAAGGGGTTTGGGGACAGGCCCGCCTCGCTGTGTCATCCTGATGCGGGTATTTCCCTATAAAGTCAAAAGGGGCACGGTCGGGCATTTTCGTGGGACTCTCCTTTACGGTCAGGGGGGGGTGAGGCTCGAGAGCTCCCCTGCGCACCATGGCCCTTCGGTTAATATCCGCTCCGGGGACACTCTTGCCTCACTTTGCCCCAAGGGGTTGGGAAAAGATGCAGTTACTCCCTCCCGGTTTCTCCGGTTCTGCGCTGACCTCTGGACGTAAAAAGGGGGACAGGCAGCTGTGGAGCCCGTCCCCCTTTTTGTCGGTTTTTCCTTTGCGTCCTTTGCGACTTTGCGGTGAGACGCTTTTCGCCTTTAGCAAGGATGCGCCTTTCTTTGTGCCCTTTGTGCCTCTAGTGAGCGGAGCGAACGGGTGGTGAGATGGTTTCGTTTTCACAAAGATTTGC
>CAYUBU010000435.1:0-3728 GCA_964443105.1 uncultured Nitrospirota bacterium | reverse complement strand
AAGGCCGGCGATGACCGTGCCCACGCCGTCGGCCAGCAGAATGGTCCTGCTGCTGTATTCATCGCCGGCGGCCGCCGCCGATTCGGTGACATCGACGGCGCCGACCACAATGGCAATGGCGAAGGGGGCGGCGATAGGTAGGTACTTGAGCGCCATGGGCAGTCCCGCGAGAAATCCGAGGGTCGGGACGGGGAAGTTGAAGCCGATCTGCAGCGACGGCAGCTGGGCCTCGGGGATCGGTGAGATTCCGGTGAGGTGAAGGATGTAATAAAGGGTCGTCCCTGCCAGCACTGCCGCAAAGGCACCGGGGAGCCTGAAAGGGAATCGGATCCGTCCGATCAGGGTCATGAGCACGATTCCCAGGGAGACAAAACCAATGACAGGGTCGCCAAAGACCTTGAGCGACGGAAAGAAGGCGATGAGCATCATGGCGACGGCGGCGATGGAGCCGAGCAGTCCCGCCCGGGGGACGACCCGCCGCAGCGTGGGGCCGATCCAGGCGCCAAGAATCTTGATGAGTCCCATGAGAATGATGACGGCCATGGTGATGTTCCAGACGAGTATGGGATCCTTGAGCTTCAAATAGGCAGGCCCGATCACGCCGAAGGCGAGGCCGAAGGTGGATGGTGTGTCGAGACCCAGGGGCATGGCGGTGACATCGTCCCGTCCTGTTTTTCGGGCCAGGCGGAAGGCCAGATAGGTGTAGAAAAGATCGCCGATGAGGACGCTGACAGCGGTGCCCGGGATCATGCGGTAGAGTACGATCTCCCGGGGGAACTGGAAGACACCGATGAGAATCCCGGCCATGATGACCAGGTCGGACATATTGTCCAGCATGAGGCCGAAGAAGGCGTTGATATCGCCGATTCGTGCCCAGTGGTATCGGACAGAAGCCATGATGCCTTACTCTTCTCCTGCTTTTGTCAAGGTGTGCCCGGGGCAGGAAGCGCGATGGCGGCTCTGTGCGCCGCCATCGTGGTACCCGTTGAGACTTTGGATACGCCAAGACGTCACTAAGTCTCCGGGGGGGGCGATCCCCGTTCTCACCGGGGCATCTGCTTCTTTTGTGCCGGACTACTTGATCGGGAAACGCAGGATAAACTGGCTGCCTCGATTCGGGATGCTTTGGACCTCAATATCGCCGCCGTGGGCTTCCATGATCGCCTTGCACTGGTAGAGGCCGATGCCGAGCCCTTTCTTCTTGGTCGACCGGTAGGGTCTGAAAAGCTGCTGCTTCATAAAGTCTTCGGTCATCCCCACACCGGTGTCGACGACCTCTATATTGACACAGCCGTCGCTCACATAGGAATTGACGGCGATCTGTCCCGTGCCGTTGGGAAAGGACTGTACCGAGTTGAGAATCAGGTTGCCCAGCACCTTCATCACATATTCTCCATCCACTTCCACCGGGACCAGAGAGTGGAGATCTGTGGTCAGTTTAACGGTTCGGAGGCTCTCCGCGGGCGACGTCTTGATGACGTCCCGGATCAAGTCGTTGAGATCGGTGGGGGTCTTTTTGATATGCAGCTCCTTGGGGAGCGTGGAGAGTTTTTCGATGAGTGTCTTCATTTTGGCCACGGTGTCGGTGAGGGTGCCCAAAAGGTCCTGCTGGAATTCGGGGTTCCCGATGTTGCGATCGGCATTCTGGAGAGCCAATGAGAGTGAAGAGGCCAGGTTCTTCAAGTCGTGTACGAGAAAGGAAGAGATCTTGTTGAAAGACTCGGCTTCCTTGGATGTGCCGATCTCATCGAGGAGTTTGGCACTGATAATCGAAGAGGACGCCTGGTTGGCGATAATCATCATCAGTTCCGCATCCTCCTGGGAATAGACATCCCTTTTCATGGCCGGTCCCACGGAGATCATGCCCACCAGTCTGTTCCCGACTTTCAGGGGTATGATCATGGCCATGTTGTATCGCTCCAACAGCTCCTGATGAGCCTCAACTATGGGCTGGGACGCGGCATCTCCGATGCTCAAAGGTGTGGTGTGATCCAGCAGGTAGCCCACCAGCGGCGTGTCCCCTTTGATAAATTCGGCTTTCTTGGGGAGGTTGCAGCTCATGGTAAAGGAGAGAATTCGGCTTCTGTCATTGTAAAGCCAGAGGGAGACCTGATTGACCCACAGGATTTCCGATACCAGTTCAATGACTTTGTGGACGAGATTATTGAGATCTTGTCCCGTGCTTATCTGCCGTGTGAATTCATGCCACTCCTGCCGATAATCATAGGTGTATCGATAGAAATGAACATTGATAAAGCGGCGGATGCGTTGTTCCAGGTTGGGAGAAAAAAGAAGAAGTCCGAGGGCCATGACGGCGAGGGCGACAAAAATGACAAGGAGAAAGAGGTTTGAGAGCACGCCGGTCGTGCGAAAGAAATATCCCAAAACCCCAACCATGACAAGATAGAGGCCAACCCCCAGGGCGGCGACGGAGGTGAAGACGACGTGACGGGAAAGGAAGATATCCACATCCAGCAGGCGGTGCCGGACGACGGCGAAGGTTATCATCATCCAGCAGAGGGCGTACACGATGGAGCCCGCGACCATGAGGTCCGTATGAATCGATCGGAACAGAAGAATCATGCTGGCAATGAAGAGGGAATAGAGACTGATAAAGGATATTCCGAGAATCAGGAACTTGAGTCGCACTCTCGGCAACCCTTTGGCCGCACGGTAGGTCTGTTCCATCTGGAAGAGGATGATGAGGTGGCTGATGATCATAAATATTCCGAACGCTGAACCGCCGGGACCGAAGGTGAGACGGCCATTTGCCGAGACGATGCCTTGGGGGGCCGGGAAGGAGTGATGGAATATGAAAAGAGAGAAGAAAATACCGCCAGCCCAGACTATGGGGATGACGTATCTGCCGATGGCCGGAAAGAGGGGGGCCTCGATGCGAACGTGGCTGAAGGAAAAAATAACCATCGTGATAATTGCCGCCGAGTTGGCCGCGAGACCGGCTTTAAAGAACAGGCCGGCCCGGGCCTCCGGGATGGACTGCAGGGCGAGGAGCAGGAAAGCGCTCATGACGGCATGAAAGAGGGCGGTCAATCCGAGGGAGACTGCGGCCGCGTCTTTCTTGTGCCGGGTTAGAAGAAGCAGTCCGCCCACCATGGAGGCCAGAAGGTTTAATACGGGGAAATAGGGATAAATGGCGAGGAGAGCCTCTTGCATTGGTTTGACTCATCGGTTTGGGCAAGGCGGCACGGGACTGGTTGTCGTTCGCCATGGAGTACAACGGGCGGGGACAGCCTCACGGGGTGCCGAAAGGGCAGCAGAAAGCCGCCGCTGTCTGTTGCACACATAACCCTTCGATATCAGTATGTTTTTTGTGATTATGGCACAATCGTGCCACCGCGTCTAGAGAAAGATTTGAGGGGGGAGAAAGAACAAGCAGGCGGGGCCTCCGCCTGCTTGAGTCGGTTCAACGCCACGTATCAGGTCACTCTTTTCAGCCGCCGAAGTAGTAGAAAGAGGGCAGGGAGGAGGAGCAACAGCCCGTCAACGGTATAGGGATTCGGATTCCCGTGGATGCTGCAGCCGCTGCCCCCGCCACCGCTCCCGCCGCCGGAACCGGCTGAGCTGAATGCTGTCTGTTCCCATAAAGTCGTTACGGCGGGTTCCGATTCGGCGATCAGTCCGGAGCTGACGATGATGCCGTTGGTCAGACCTTCTGTGTCCCCCATGGCCCCGTCCTTCAATGTAAAGGAAATCGTATTGGCACTGAC
>CAYUBU010000434.1:0-3290 GCA_964443105.1 uncultured Nitrospirota bacterium | reverse complement strand
CTCTTTGAGGGCCGCAACCCCTTCCTGCAGTACATGGTCCGGGACGTTGATCCCCTGAGAGGCGTAGATCTCCCGCAGGCGCGCCATCATTTTGCGATCGCGATCCTCGGCGTGCAGCTCCCGCTCCACGAGCATTTCCTGATGGCGCATCGTGTCGACCACGTCCATGGCCAACATGACTTCGTCCAGGGGTTGTTTCTCTATTTCCTTTTCCATTTATTGGCCTGTCCGGTCAACGGCGTCATGCCCCCTGCTAAGACGGCAAGAGGGGCAATGCCTTGCCTCCCTCCACCAGACGGGCCAGCCGTTGTTTCCCTTCTTCAACTACGGTCCGGATCTCCGCGGCGTTCTGGGTGCTGAGTTTGCGCATCTCCTCGATGATCTCTCGGGAGCGTTCCTGGTAGTTCACCACGGAATCGACCAGACGTTTCACCGCATCCGCTCGAATGGTCGGTCCGTAACCCGCTTTGAGTGCCGCTTCCTGGACCTTGCCGCCGATCTCCCCCAGATCTTCCAGACTCTTGCTGATCCCCTCTTTCATGGCATTGAGAGTCTGGGTGCTTTCGTGGAGGCCGTGGAGGCCGGTGAACGAGGCGCTCAAGGCCGTGAGCACCGTCTCATTGGTGCCGAAGAAACTGATGGCCTGCTGATAGACCCGCTCCTTGGCGGTGGTGGTCTGGAGCAGCCGGGCCATGATCACCTCGGAGGTATTGTAGCTGATGGTCAGGTTGTCGGAGAGATCCTTGGAAATCTGGTAGCGCCGTTCTTCCGTCTGCACGTCTCGGATTCTCTGATCCCGAGCCAGTTCCAGCTTGGCCCGTTCCGCCGGATCGTCGCCGGTAAAAGCGTCGACGTTCTTGACCGCCTCCTCCAGATTTTTCTTCGTCCCGTCGAGGGTGTCCTCCGCTTTCTTCAAAACCTCCAGGGCCAGCACTTCCGATTCCTTCAGGGCGCCCCGGAAGTCCTGGTAGGCATTGAGGATCAGGTGCTCCCGTCGGACCTGGTCCTTGGAATCCTCGGCCACGTCGAGATAGACAGTCTTGATCTTGTTGAAGCGGTCGGGGATATCGCCCCGGGTGACCTTCATCCAGACGTTCTGCAGCCGTTCCCAAGTGTTGATCTTGCCGTCTTCGATCTGTTCCACCATCTCCTTGGCATCGGCCCGGATGGTATTGAAAGAGTTGGTCACGTCCTCGTACCGTTCGCCCAGCTTCATACTGGTGATCTGTTCCCGGACCACTTCATTGAATAAGGATGCCTGACTCAGGGTCCGGGCAATGGCCACGACCTTCTCTTCGTCGAGATCGGTGATCTGATTGATCAGCGAAATGATCGGTGCTTCTTCCGTCCTTTCGGGCACCAGGCCCAGGTCCCGCAGAGTGCTCATGGCTTTGTCGAGATACTTCATGGGTGTGATGGCATTACTCATGGTCATTCCTCCTTCTTGATCCCCCGACATGTTTTCCCACCAAAGGGCCCCTGGGACTTCACGAGGGTCACGACCGGTCGGGCCACCTGCGTCGCAACTCGCAAATGATAGATAAAAACGAAATAAAATCGGCTTTCTTCAAATCAGCCCCAAATGTAACCGCAGATTCTCGGGGTGTCAAACGATTGAAAAATTAGAGGATAATGACCGATTTGTGACGGTCTGATCTTGACGAATCAAAAAGGGGACAGGCTACTTTTTGCCTTTCTTTCTCGGGCGTCCCCTGGAATTTATCGTGCTCCCTAATCCTAATTCCGAACAGATCTCTTTCTGCCAATCGGAGTTTCCGTAAGGCGACTGCCTTTTAACACTCTGACGGACTCTCTCCAATTCTTTAGCGGTGAGGGGAGTGTCGACATAGTCCTTCCAATTGCGAGGCAGCTCGATATTAAGTTCTGACAATAGATGCGTTGGCTTCAAACCGCATCTTTCCAGATGCGAAGACCAATTCCAGCCTTGTGCTGTTTTCACCAATCCTGCTCTCACAGGATTCCTCTCGATATATCTTGCTACAGTCAAAAGGTGATCGTCCTGCTGCACGATAAAACTCTTGAATCTCCCCTGCCACACATGACCGCTACCTTTATAATGTCTGTGGTAGCGACGGACATGGCTTGTCATGAGCCATTGCATCCAGTGACTGAGCTCCCTGCCCTTTGTTGGCTTCAATAGCATATGAAAATGATTCGGCATCACGCAGAACGCAAGAATGCTTACACGATGCCGGGACTGAGCATTGGACATGATTTTTATAAATGAGTCGTAGTCCTGATCTTTGCGAAAGACGTGCTGCCTTCCATTGCCGCGATTCATAACATGATAAACAAACCCATCAACCAATCCTCTGGCAATTCTTGGCACGGATTGCTCCTTTGGAAATAGGGCGTTCATTTTTTCGGAAATATTGGTCTAGCGGTATGCTATTTAGTGGAGTTAAAGAATTATATAGCGGAACAGACAGCAAGGGTCAAGAGGGAAATCCGAAAAAGTAGCCTGTCCCCTTTATAGGTTTTTGGCACGCTTACCAGTCGGGAGCTCTCCATGTGTCTTCTGGCGGCTCTACGGAGACCGGGCCCGATTCGCTCGTATCAAGCAGATCTCCCCAGTCCGTTCTCTGATCCATCTCCTCTTTTATAGCCGCCGGGACAACGTCGTTGCCGAGCCGCATCTGCCAGCCGCCGCCTAAAGCCTTGTACAAGGCAATGAGGTTCAGGGCGATATCGCCCCGGGTAGCGGTGTAGCTGTCCTGCTGCTCGGTGAGAAAACGGTCGGTGTCGAGAACCCGCTGATAGTCGACAACGCCTTCCCGGTACTGGATCATGGCGAGTTCCGAAGCGCGCTTTGCCGCTTCGACACTCTCTTCCAGAAAATCGGCGCCCTCTCCGGAACGGACGAAGCCGACCAGGGCATCCTCGACCTCCCGGGCAGCTTGAAGCACCACATTCTGGTAGTTAACCAGCAGCTGTTCGAAACGGGCGTCTTCGATGCGGACGATGTTCTTCAGACGGCCGTAGTTGAACAGGTTCCAGCCGATGGAGGGGCCGGCGTCAAAAGTGATGCTCTCGTCGTCGAACATATCGCTGATGTTCGAAGAGCCGGTATTTGCCGAACTGATGCCTATGGTGCCGAAAAGGGTAAAACTGGGATAAAGATCGGCCTTGGCGATACCTATTTGGGAGCTTTGGGAGGCCGCCAGCAACTCGGCCTGCTTGATGTCCGGCCGCCGGCGCAGCAGTTCTGCGGGGACCCCGATGGCGACCTCGCTAGGGGCGGTAGGGATTTGCCCATTGCCGGCCAGAAC
>CAYUBU010000433.1:0-6255 GCA_964443105.1 uncultured Nitrospirota bacterium | reverse complement strand
ATCTTCTCGGTATTGTCACCGTGGACGACGTGATCGGTGTCATCCGGGAAGAGGCGACGGAAGACCTGTACAAAATGGCCGGGACCGACGATGAGGAGATCACCAGCAAATCCTCTTTCAAGATCGCCCGGATCCGTTTTCCCTGGCTCACCGCAACCCTCGTGGCAGGAATCGCCAACTCCTATGTCATCACCAACTTTCAGGACTCCCTGCACAAGGTCATTGCCCTGGCGGCATTTATCCCGGTGATCCTGGGGATGGGCGGCAATATCGGGGGCCAGTCCGCGGTCATCGTGGTCCGGGGGATGGCCCTGGGAAAGATCGATCTGGAACACCTGTTCCGGGTGATGTTCAAGGAGGTCCGGGTCGGACTGATTCTGGGCTTTATCTACGGCAACCTTCTCGGTGTTCTGGCCTATTTGTTTTTTGAGTCGACGCCCCTGCTGGGCCTGGTCGTGGGGCTCTCCATCTGTGCGTCCATGCTTTTTGCCGTGACCATCGGGGTCCTCTATCCCATGTTTTTCAAGAAGATCGGGGTTGACCCGGCCGTTGCCACCCACCCCTTCGTAACCACCTCCACGGACCTGGTCGGCATCCTGATCTATTTTGGTATCGCAAGAATCCTGCTCCTCGAGGTATAGGGGACGAGGCCGGACAAGCTGACACAAGGGGCGCTGAAGAGAGTTTTCTGACTTGGGATGAGGGTGCCAGGGACCCCGCTGCCCTTAGCTCTTCCCCTGGGGAATGCCCGATTATGCCGCTCTTTACCTCGGAAGCCATCGTTCTCAAAAAGAACCCCTTTCGAGATGCCGATCTAATCGTCACCTTTTTTACGCCCGACGAAGGGAAGCTCTCAGGATTGGCCCGGGGAGCAAAACGGCTGCGGAGCCCCTACGGTCCGGCCCTGGAGGTTCTGACCCACGGCACCTTGATTTACTTCGATCGCGAACAGAAGAACCTCGTCAATGTCAACAGTTTCGACATCATCCATTCCTTCCAGAAGATCCGGGAGAACCTCTTTGCCTCTGTTTCCGCCCAGTATCTGGCCGAACTGATTCTCGGCTTCATGCCCGAACGGGCGGCGGCACCGGAGAGTTTTGCCCTTATGCTGGCGGCTCTGGAAGGGATGCAAGGTTCCCAGGACCCCGAACCGATACTCCGAATCTTCGAGATTCGTTTTCTCACGCTCACCGGCTTTGCCCCCTGTATGGATGGCTGTGTGGCCTGCGGGGCCGGGACCGGGCCCTTCCGGTTTTCCTTGACCCAGGGAGGCCTCGTCTGCCGGCGCTGTCAGCCTGCAGGCCGGCAGGGGAGAGCCGTCTCCCCGGGGGCGGTCATGTTCTGGAATCAGGCCCACCGGATGAGTCTCGATCGGATCGGCCGGATCCGGCTTGAAGCCGGGCTCAACCGGGAACTGCGGGACTTGGCGCACCGGGTGCTGGTGAGCCACCTGGGCCGGGAGCTTCGGTCGTTGAATTTCCTGCGCCGGATTCGGCGGGAAGAGGCCGGCTTGACGGACCGGCGGCCCGATGGTACATAAAAAGGACCTCTCTTTACACCTGAATCATCCAAGGGGAAAGGACCGGATGGGCAAGGGAACGCCAATCATTACGCTGACCACCGATTTCGGTTCCCGGGATCCCTTTGTGGGGATCATGAAGGGGGTGATTCTCTCCATTAATCCCGCTGCCCGTCTCGTCGATCTGACCCACCATATCGAACGATTCAACGTGGAAGAGGCCCTCTACACCCTTTCTTATTCTCACCTCTATTTTCCCCCCGGCACCATTCACGTGGTGGTGGTCGATCCCGACGTGGGATCGGGGCGGCGCCCGCTCCTGGCCCAAGGGAACGATTCTCTTTTTATCGCGCCGGATAACGGGGTTCTCTCTTTTCTCTTTGAGGGGGACGAGGGGTGCACCGTTCGGGCGATTACCTCGGAGAAAGTCATGCGTCATCCCGTGAGCCAGACCTTCCACGGTCGGGACGTTTTCGCCCCCGCGGCAGGCTGGCTGAGCAAGGGTGTCAAGCCCGGGGAGGTGGGGGAGGTGATCACCGATTACAAAGGACTCAACATTCCCCAGCTGCTGATTTCGGAACATGGCGTTCTGGGCGAGATTATCCACATCGACCGGTTCGGCAACCTCATCACCAACATTCAGAAGCGCCATCTTGAGGCGCTGATGAAAAAGGGAAAAGAGCTGATCGGTGAGACCAGGGGAAGCCAGGTCAGGGGAATTTACTCGGCCTATGGGGAGAACCGATCGGACAATCCGGGAATGATCATCAACAGCTTCGATCTTCTCGAAATCTTCTGCTACAAGGATAACGCCCACGACAAGACCGGGGTCGAAAGGGGGGAGCGGGTACATATCTATGTCGGTCCCAAGCCTTCCAGGCAGGAACCCAGGAGCATCGTACCGTGACAAATCCGTATTGTCAGGACGTGCGGAAAATGGTAAGACTATGAGCCATGTCGACAAAGACCGTCTATCTCAAGAATTTCGGCTGCCAGATGAACAGTGCCGACTCGGAGCAGCTGCTGGGGATTCTCAGGGGCGCCGGCTATCAGGCTACGGATAGACCGGAGGGGGCCGATCTCATACTCCTGAATACCTGTGCCATCCGGGACAAGGCGGAGCAGAAAGTCTTCAGCGATCTGGGACGTCTCAAAACCCTAAAGGAGAGAAACCCCGCCGTCAGGATCGGTGTAGCCGGCTGTGTCGCCCAGTCGCTGGGAAAGAAGATACTTTCCAGGGAACCGGCAGTCGACTTTGTCGTGGGAACCGACAGTGCCGGAGATCTTACCAGCCTGGTGGCCGATGCTCTCTTGGGGAAGCGGCGGATCTCACTGAAGCCTGAATCCGAATTCGATTTGGACCTGAGCCGGGCCGATGCTGTCCGCTCCAGCACGGTCCATGCCTATATTCCCATTATTTACGGATGCGACAACTTCTGCGCCTATTGCATCGTCCCTTACGTCCGGGGCCGTGAGAGGAGCCGCCCTGCCGCGAAAATTCTGGAAGAAGCCGCGACACTCGGGCGCAGGGGCTACAAAGAGATCACCCTCCTGGGGCAGAACGTTAATTCCTATAACAGGAAAAGCAATGAAAACATTGAGTTTTACAAGTTGCTTGAACTACTCAATGAAGTGCCGGGAATCGAAAGAATACGATTTGTGACCTCCCACCCCCGAGATCTGACCGTGGAAATTGCTCAAGCCATGGCCGCACTTCCCAAGGTTTGCGAGGCACTCCATCTCCCGGTGCAGTCGGGATCAGACCCGATTCTCAAGGCCATGAACCGGGGTTACACCCGGGACGAATACCTGGCGAAGGTGAGGATGCTCCGGGATACCGTTCCCGGCATCTCTTTGACCACCGATGTGATTGTCGGTTTTCCCGGAGAGGCGGACGACGATTTCGAGGCGACCCTGAGCCTGGTGCAGGAGGCTGATTTCGATCATCTCTTCGGTTTCTGTTTTTCACCCCGATCGGGGACACCGGCGGCTGCGCTTCCGGGACAGATCGATGAGAACCGGGCGCGCCGGCGCTTGGAGAGGCTTTTTGAGCTGCATAGGGAAATGAGACTCACCAAACACCGGTCCATGGAGGGGCAGGTCGTCGAGGTTCTCACAGAGAAAATCAATCCCAAAGAAGCCGGCGGTTTCACCGGACGGACCCGGACCAACAAAATCGTCCATTTCAAGGGATTTGGTGAGCTTGCGGGAAAGATCGTTCAGGTCAGGATCGAGGAAGGACTTCCCAACTGCCTGAAGGGTTCGGTGGAACCTGAATAAAGAAAGTGACTTCACTTGAATAGACGCCTCGTGCCGGCGGCCTTGAATCTGCTCCCGCCCTTGTTCTACGCCATCCTGATTTTTTATCTCTCGTCCCAGAGTTTCAGGGGGATCTCCATGGAACGGGGGGCCGACAAGGTGATTCATCTGGTGGTTTTCGGGGGCCTCGGATATCTTATTCTTCGGGCTTTTCACAAAAACCGCTGGAATTCGGGGAAATACATCTGGGCCATCGGTCTTGTGGCGCTCTACGGTATAGGCGATGAGATACATCAGTATTGGGTTCCCGGGCGCCACTTCTCGGTATTCGACATGATCGCCGATACTCTGGGCGGCGTGCTGGCCGCCGCCTTCTGTGCTTTGGCTGAATCGCGGCGTTGGCCGATCTGGTTGTAGCCCCGATTTTGCCGGGGGCGCTTCTACCTGGAAACAAGACCGCCACCTTTCTATTGTTAAAATAAACATATATAAAACATGTATTTGTATGCGTGAGTTGAAGTAGTAAGTTAAATAAACTTGCGAACCTTCCCTCAGCTTTCCTGCGGCCATAGTGTCAAAAAAATCAAAACAAATTCTTGAATTATTACTGCCATCTTGATACATTGGAGGAGGTCCGTTGGAAGAGGAACGGGCCGGCCAACCTGCCATAGATCGGAGCAAGTGCCAGCGAAGAAATCTTTACTTGGGAACGAAAGCTGAGGGTCCCCGGGGTTATAGTCGGGGCCTGCCGGCGACCAGTCGGGGCTATCCATAGTCATAGCCGTAGGTGCAATCTGTTGGAAAAGAAGAGCCTGACCCAATATATCAAGCCGAAGATTCTCAAGGATATTCTGGTCCGGAATACCGCCGTTCTTGAGGTTCCACTGCTGCTTCTCGATTCCCGGGGCCGGGAAGTGGCCGATTCCCGAAAGGGATTTGAAGCGGAAAGCGGCCCCCCCCTGAACGCACGGGTTCCCCTGACCGTGAAGGGCGGCATGGTGGGCACCCTGATCGGGTATGAGAGCCGACTCTATAGCGGTGAACGGCTGAGAAGCGCTGTGGCCAATGTGGGGGAGACCATCACCGACTTGATCTTATGTGAAGTCAAGCTCGACAGCATGTCTGAGGAGCTTCTCCATAACTATAAGGTACTCAATCTGTTCTATAATGTAAGCAACTCCCTGGTCAACATTCTCGATGTTCGCAAAGTCTGCCTGGTGATATTGGAACGGATCGTGGCCACGATCGGCCTGTCTAAAGCATCGGTGCTTCTTCTGGATGACAGCCGCAGGTTCCTTCAGGTTGTCGCCCACAAGGGACTCCCCGATGATGAAGTAAGAGACGCCACCTTCCCCATCACCGAGTGTGTCTGCGAGGAGGCTGTGGTCAAAGCAAAGCCGCTCTTTATCCAGGACATCGACCGCTATCCCGCCTTGAAGATGCGGTCCAAGGGGATTTACCGGTCACAATCATTTATCTCCGTTCCCATCGTGAGCAAAAGCCATGCCGATCAGCCGGAGGTACTCGGCGTGATCAATATCGCCGACAAAAACTCGGGCGAACCTTTTTATTCGGGAGACATGAAGCTGATTCTCGCATTGACCTCCCTGGCCGCCATGTCGATCCGCAACGCCCAGAACTTTGAAGGGGTCAAGCGATCAAAGGAAGAGTGGGAGAGTACCTTCGACGCCATCACCGATTCCGTGGCCATCCTGGACCATGAGTACCGGCTCATCAAGGTCAACAAGGCTTACCGGGAGAGTCAACAGAAGGGGGGGGACGACCTGATCGGTCAGACCTGTCACCGCCTCTTCTACCAAGAGGAAGCACCCTGTCCCGATTGCCCCGCGGTCGAAACGCTCCGCACGGAACAGCCGGCCTACGCGGAGAAAAAAGTGGGGGAGAAAATTTTTCGCCAGTGGACCTACCCCATCAAGAACCGGAAGAATGACGGGGGGGCTGTCGTGATGTATACCCGCGATGTCACCAACCTGAAAACCCTGAAGGACCGGCTCGTCCGATCGGAGAGAATGGCCACCATCGGACAGCTTGCCGCGGGGATGGCTCATGAAATCCGTAATCCTCTCGGTTCGATCGTTACCGCGGCGGAAGTTCTGTCGACCCAGGGGGGTGCGGGCCAGGATGACTGGGGCACCCTGACCGATGTGATGAAGGTGGAAGCCAAAAGGCTCAACGAGATTATCACCGAATTCCTCCTCTACGCCACCCCGCAGCGGCCGGAAATCGGTGCCCATGATCTGAACCAGGTGTTAAGTGAAATGATGCCCATGATCCGGTCTGAGTCGGAACAAAAGGGGATGCACGTTGAAACTTATTTTGACCCCGATCTGGACGCCGGCCTCTTCGATCCGGACAAGATGCGCCAGGTGATTTGGAATCTTGTGATCAACGGGATTCAGGCCATGGAGATGGGCCAGACCTTGACTGTTGCCACCAGGCAGGGAGCGGCGGGGGTC
>CAYUBU010000432.1:0-5954 GCA_964443105.1 uncultured Nitrospirota bacterium | reverse complement strand
CCAAGGATCTGCCTTTCTCTGCGCCCTCTGCGTCCGCTGCGGTGAGATGACTTCAGGTTTAGCCTTTACCAAGGATCTGCCTTTCTCTGCGCCCTCTGCGCCTCTGCGGTGAGATGACTTTAGGTTTTGTCTTTACCAAGGATTCGCCTTTCTCTGCGCCCTCTGCGCCTCTGCGGTGAAACCGTTTTCCGCTTTTCACAAGGTTCAGCAAGAGGGACAGGCACCTGCGGAGCCAGTCCCTGTGCGCCCGATGAAATGGTTTTCGCCTTTACCAAAGGATCTGCCTTTCTCTGCGCCCTCTGCGTCCTCTGCGGTGAGATGACTTTAGGTTTACCCTTTACCAAGGATCTGCCTTTCTCTGCGGTGAAATTATTTTAGCCTCCAGCAAGTATCCGCAAACCGTAGGCTATTCATACCGGTAAAAAGCAGTCAAGTCAATCACCGCTTCCATGTCGTTACCCCGGAGTTTGACAGGGGATTCAAAACATGCTGTAATGAAAATCATTCATTTTCAGCGGGTTTCCTCATGATACGAGCGGGTGTCGGCTGTTCGAAAAAAGAGAGCACTGCGGATGCCGCCAGGGAGGCTGCCGCACTTGCCCTCTCAAAGGCCGGTGTAAAACAGGCCAATTTTGCCCTGATCTTTGCCACCCCCCATCATGGCGGCGACTATGCCGCCGTCGCGCCGCTGGTTGCCAAGACAACCGGCGCTTCCCATGTTGCGGGATGCAGCGCCCTCGGTGTCCTTTCCGGTGACGAGGAGATCGAGATCGGCCCGGGCATCGTGGTCCTCGCGGTGCGGTCCGATACGGTGTCGGGCTACTCCTTTCATTTTCAGGAATTGGCAAAACGCCACAGCGCCGCGGGCCATGCCATCGGGCAGTTCGTTCATGACATCGGCAAAGGACAAGGACTGCTCGCCCTCTTTCCCGACCCTTTTTCCCACCAGGTCGCCGGACTTCTGGGAAGCGTGCAGGATGAGTGCCCCACCCTGGTGCCCATAATCGGCGGATGCGCTTCGGAAGATGTGAACAAGCAGGTGACATACCAGTTCACCGAGAAGGCCACTGCTTCCGGTTCGGTATCGGGCATCTATCTCAAAGGCGATTTTGTCCACACCATCGCGATCTCCCAGGCCTGCCATCCCGTCAGCGGCCCCCTCATCGTGACCCGGTCGGAAGGGAATCGGATTCTCGAACTCCGGGGACGGCCGGCACTGGAGCAGCTTACACTGCTCCTCCAGGAACCCCTGACAGAAGGTGAACCCCGGACACTCGACCATATCATGATCGGTTTTTGCGTCGATCCTTCCGATACGGAACTGGCTTCAGGAACCTATGTGGTGCGCAACATCACCGGCGTCGACCCTGCCGACGGAAGCATCGGGACCACCGACCCCATCGCCGAAGGCCAGCCCCTCGCCTTTGTGGTCCGGGATAAGAAACGAGCCCGGGAGGAATTCGAAGAACTGACCGCGAACCTGGCGGCGTCCCTCGCCGTCACCCCCCCCCGCTTCGGCTTGTACTTGAACAGTGTGGAGCGGGGCAACGCCCTCTACCATGCCATGAATGTGGATAGCGAGATCATCCGGAAACACTTCGGCGACCTGCCGCTCATCGGGTTTTCCACCTTCGGCGAAATGGCCCCCATCAACGGCATCAACAGCATACATACCTATTCGGGGATTCTCGTCCTCGTTTCCGATCCCCCCGAATAGACAACCCCCGGGTTCGGTGCTATTAATTGGGGCAGGATGTCGTCCGAAAGGAGGTGAAAACGATGAGAATCGACTTAACCTCGGAGGAAGTAAAAGTTCTGCAAGACACCCTGGCGACAGCGATTTCCGAACTCGGCATGGAGATCGCCGACACCGACCTGAAAGATTTCAGGGATCAGCTCAAAGGGAAGAAAGCGCTCCTCATGGGCTTGGTGAATAAACTCAACGCCTTAGCCGCTTGACCCGCCGGGCAAGAGTCGACGGGAGGGAAGGGAGGACCCGATCATGGGCTCGATGGTCGGAGGCGGGGGATTTTACTTCGCGCTTTCCAGTACCAGGGACGGTCGATTCTTTTCTTATGCGGCGGCGAACCCCGGAACGCCAAGACCGCTTTTTCCAGCTGCTCCCTCGCCTTGCTCCCATCGCCTCGGGCGAGCCAGACCTCACCGAGCTTATAAAAACCTTCTGAACTGGAGGTGTGGATGCCCGTGAAGGCCTCATAGCCCGCGAGGGCCCCATCCAGATCCTTTGCCAGCATACCGAGATCGCCGAGCTTGAGATACGCCTCTCCGTAACCGTAACGGGGATCGAGCTCGATCGCCGCCTCAAGCTGGGTTCGGGCCTTGTCCAGCTCTCCCAGGTTGAGATACCCCACACCGAGGTAAAACCGTGTCTCCGGGATATCGGACATCTTTTCAACCGCTTTTTCCAGGCACCCGACCCCTTCCTGGTATCGCTTCACCTTAACCAGGTTGCGCCCCAGGTCGCTCTGGGCCTGGGCATTGTGAGGGTTGAGCATGACTTCCCGCTTGAGTCGCCGAATCTCCCGGCCCGTACGGAAACGGGCCGTCACGCCCGGCAGAAACCCCACATACCGGCGGTCGAGAAAGAAATAGAGCACCAGCAGAATGACAAGTGCCAAAAGGAAGTTGTCGGTAATCCAGACCAGCAGGTAAAAGAGAAAAAATTTGGACACCAGATCTCTCCGGGGGGCTTTATCAAAAGAATGCTCAGGAGGGCGCCTTGTGCTCTGTCCGGTACACCTGCATGACCTCCTCCCGCGTCAGGATCGCTTCGAAGGGAAGACCGCTCTTTTCGATATTTTCTCTTCCCCCTTCCTGCCTGTCGACGAGGGCCATGACCTTGACCACGTCCAGCCCGGCCTCACGGGCCGCCTCGATGGCTTGAAGGGTCGACCCGCCGGTGGTGACCACGTCGTCTACAACCACGACCCGGTCCCCTTCCCTGATGTTCCCTTCGATCTTGTGCCTGAGTCCGTGGGCCTTGGCCTTCTTCCGAACAATGAACGTCTCGATAGGGGACCCGGCGAGCCAGGAGCTGTAGCTGATGGCATAGGCGAGCGGATCGGCACCCAGGGTGAGGCCGCCAACGGCCTGAACACCCAGATCCCGGATCCTCTCGAAGCCGATCCTGCCGATGAGCACCATCCCTTCGGGATGGAGCATGGTCCCCTTGCAGTTGAAGTAATAGTGGCTCTTTTGGCCCGACACCAGTTGAAAGGTCGGCTCTTCCCGATACTGGAAGGTCCTCTCAAGAATGATTTCAATCAGTCTCTCTTTTAATGCCGCCGGTGATTCTTTCATGCGTCCCTCATGGTTAACAAGGGTGCCAGGCAGGCCTGCCTGGCACCCCGGTCCCCTTTCTATAAGATCATGCTAACGAAGTCAAGACTATTAACTTCCCTACTTCCGGGACTTCCGCTTCTTCTGAAACCGATCGACGGCCCGGTTATGCTCGGCCAGTGTTTCGGAGAAGACGTGGGTCCCGTTGTTTCGTGAGACAAAGAAGAGGTAATTTGTCTCCGCGGGGTGGAGGGCGCCGAGGATGGCCTGTCGTCCCGGGTTGGCAATCGGCGTTGGCGGAAGCCCTTTGCGCACGTATGTATTGTAGGGTGTGTCCGTTCTGAGATCCTTCCAGCGGATGTCACCATCGAAATCCTTGATCCCGTAGATCACTGTGGGATCGCTCTGGAGCAGCATCCCTTTCTTCAGCCGGTTATGATAGACCGACGCGATCACGGGAGCTTCCGTCGCATCGCCCATTTCCTTTTCAATGATGGACGCCAGTGTGAGAAGGCCGTGAAGACTCAACCCGAGGGCTTCAGCCTCTTTGCGTTTCTCCTCGTCTATGAAGGCGAGCATATCGTGAACCGCCTTCCCGATGACCTGCTCTTCCGTAACCTTCCGGGGAAAGGAATAGGTCTCTGGGAGAAGATATCCCTCCAGCGTCGGTGCCGTCACACCCAGGGAACGGATGAACTCGGGGTCCTTGATGAGGGCCGCCATCCGTTCCGCGGAGAGTCCCAGCGTTTGCGCCGCAAGGACCGCCACCTCCTCCCCCCGCAGACCCTCGGGGATGGTTACCCGATGGAGGATCACATCGCCCTTTCGAAGGAGCGTCAGAATTTCCCGGGAAGTGAGTCCCGGGGAAATCCCGTATTCTCCGGCCCGGATGACCCCCTCCGACTGGGTAAAACGGGCAAGCAGCTTGAAACCAAGCACCGAAGGGATCAGACCGCGATCATAAAGGATCCGGGCCGCGCCGCTGACCGAGGTCCCCCGGGGGATCTCCACGATCCGGTCCGGGGCTACCGCCGCCTGCAGCGGACGGTAGAGGCGGATGACCTGATACCCGGCGGCCGAAAGCCCGGCGCCTGCGAAAAGGAACACCGAAAGTACGACAAGGAGCCTAACCCTCTTCACCGGCTCCCCTCCCCTGCCGGGCGAGATAGCCCTGAAGAATCAGCGTCGCCGCCACCTGGTCAATCACCTTTCTTCTCTTTTCCCGGCGCACGTTCCCTTCGATCAGCGCCTGTTCGGCGATCTTGGTGGTCAACCGTTCATCCTCAGTCTCCACGGGGAGATCCAACACCCGGAGCTTTTCCACGAATGCCAGGGTCTTCTCCGCGGCAGGACCGTAGGAACCGTTCATGTTCCGCGGCATACCGACGACCACCCGTTCCACTTCAAACTCCTGGATCAGATCACGGAGCTCGGCCAGGTCGGTCTTCATGCCGCAGCGGCGGATGGTCTTGATGCCCTGGGCCGTGATCTTCAGCTCATCACTCACGGCGACCCCGATGGTCTTATCGCCCAGATCGAGTGCCATGATTCTCATAGAAATATTATCCCGTAAACTAAAGAATCCACGCCCAGAGGACGTGGCTTTGATCTCCCCCTTGGAAGGGGGGGGTGCCTTTTTTTAAGAGTCCCCCTTTAGCAAAGGGGGATGTAGGGGGATTTGATATCGCTGGCTGGGCACTTAATCCCCCCCAACCCCCCTTTTGTCAAAGGGGGGAGAAACAAACTCTGATGAGTGTTTGGTTCATTATTATACAGCACTCCAATACTAAACCTTTGAAGACTTCAGGCAGAGCCATTCCAACTCTGATCCGGCCCAAAGGACCGGGTTTTGAGAATTAATAAAGTCAATGAACCCGGGCAATCGGCCCCCCGCTGCGAAAGGCGCCGCGCAAGTCGTGTCGGCTGCCTGAGGGAGCCGCAGCCATGGGGATCATTGACAAAAGAGAAGGGGGTGGCAGGCAGGCCTGCCTGCCACCCTTATTTACTCATATCTGGATTATTCTTCCGTGCCCTTGTCGAGCTTGGCAACCCTTCGGCTCAGGGCATTGACCTTCTTTTCCATCTTTTCAAGATCCTCACGGGTCGGCAGGTTCATCCGTTCCATGGTGGATTGAATAATTTCCCGCCAGGTCGACTCGAGCCCTTCCACGCTCTTTTCCGCCGACCCCATGAGATCTTTCAGCAGAGAGCCGCTCTGTTCCTTGCTGACCTCTCCTTTGCTGACGAGTTCGTCCACATACTCCTTCATTTTCTCCTGGATCCCCAACCCCACCAGGAGAGCTCTTTTCATCGGCTCGAACATATCCTCCTCCTTATGCAAGTCTGCCGGCCCGACGGCCATCGATCCGCCGCAACCAGAGTAAACTAACCTTTTTCCGCCTGCCCCTGCACCAGTTCCACCACCTGGGCCAGGGCGTCATCCAGCTTGGCAAGATCCTTCCCGCCGGCCTGGGCCATATCGGGACGTCCGCCGCCGCCGCCTCCCGTGAGCTGGGCCACGGCCTTCACCAGCTTGCCGGCATGCACCCTGCCCGTCAGGTCAGCCGTGACCATGGCCACGAAGGCGATCTTTCCGTCGTAGGCCGAACCGGCCACCACCACACCCGATTGTATCCGGTCTTTGAGCTTCTCCG
>CAYUBU010000431.1:0-3949 GCA_964443105.1 uncultured Nitrospirota bacterium | reverse complement strand
CATCGGTGTTGGCGGCACTGGGCAAAGGGGGTGCCCAGGTTCTGCTCCTGCCCGGGGGGCGGTGCCGCAGACCTTCAATAGACATGTACCGTGAAAGGAGACCATATATGAGGAGGGATATCTCTTGGCCCGTTTCCCTGGGCGCAACGATGCTCGCAAGCCTTCTGTTGCTCACCGGATGCCAGACAGCCTATTACAAAACCATGGAGAAAGTCGGCTTCCACAAGCGCGACCTGCTGGTCAGCCGGGTTGAGGCTGCCCGGGACGTGCAGCAGGAGGCCAAGGAGCAGTTCCAGACGGCCCTTGAACGGTTCACCGAGGTTCTCGGCTTTGACGGCGGCGATCTGGAGAAAAAATACAACCAGCTCAACAAGGAATATGAGAAGAGTGAATCCAAGGCCGAGGCGGTCCGGGACCGTATTGCGTCGGTGGAGGATGTGGCCCGGGCTCTGTTTAAGGAATGGGAGGGGGAGCTTAAGGAGTACAGCAGTGACACCCTGCGCCGGGCCAGCCAGGTTAAACTCGACGACACCCGGCAGCGGTATGCCCAGCTCATCAGTGCCATGAAACGGGCGGAAAGCAAGATCGATCCCGTACTCTCGGCATTTCGGGACCAGGTGCTCTTTCTCAAGCACAATCTCAACGCCCAGGCGATTGCGTCCATACAGAACGAGCTGGTTTCTGTGGAGTCGGACATCGCGTCACTGATACGGGAAATGGAGCGCTCCATCGGCGAGGCCGACTCCTTTATTCAGGCCATGCTCAAAGAGTAAGCAAGTCATTTCATGACGAAGGGCGTCACACGGTGGGCCATAGCCAAACGCCCAACCAGAGCGGCGGAACGAGAGAGACGGCGGCGTGACGAAGTCGAGGCGTGGGGCGTTCGGAGAGTGGGCTGCAGCGTCGGATAGGGCAGCGCTGTAGATTCAAAGAACGAGACGAAAAGTCGGCAAAGGGTTGTGAAGACCTGTCGCTCTTTATGGAAACGGCGGGCGCCGGTGAGGACTCGGAGGAGCAGAGGCAAGCCCCATGAAGCGGCAATCGGCGATCAAGACGGCGCTCTTCTTCCTGCTGATCCATTCCCTCTACGTCGGTTTTGTCTTCTGGTATGTCCACAGCCATCAGCGGCCCCGAGATTATTTTGAGTGGTCCCTCTTCTTCCCTTATTTCGACAGACCCCTGGTGGACATCGGTTTCCGGCTCGACCGCCTCTTCCATTTCACCGGTTCCCTGTCAGCCTGGTGGCAGAGTCTCGGATTTTCAGGACACAACCTTCGCTACGGACTCATCTACCTCCTCTTTGGCGGTGTCCAATGGGGGATCCTCGGCTTTATCACCGGGGCGCTCTTCGGCTCTTCCTCTTCCGGGGAAGAGCCGGTTAAACCGGGCCGCAGACCCAAAAAAAGACCGCAACTTGCCGGGAAAAAAGGCTCGAAAGACAAACCGGCAGTCTATGTCCCGGCATCGGTTCCGGCGGATCGGGAGCTTTTCGTCGACGGTTTGTGCCGGGACGAAGAGGGGGCCCATGGGCCGCGGCCGGCAAGAAGTGACTATTTTGCCGTCGAATCGGCGGGGGTCATCGTCCGGGGCGAGCAGGTCGCCTATTTTCTGAACCTCCGGGTACTCAGGCCCCCTCCGGGGGAGCGGCCGGAAATCCGGATCGAATACGAAAACCCCCTGCGCCGGAAAAAGCCGTTTGTCGAGTCAAAGACCTTTCCGCCGACAGCCGCCCGCATTCAGCTGATCTCCCCGGCCCTGCTGAAAGGGGTGAAAGGGGGTAAAACCTACACGATCCGGGTCTTCCTCCACGGGGACGTTTCGGATCGGAACGCCCTGGATCGGCTGGAACAGCCGGTGACTGCCTATGTCGATTATCGGGGGGGTGAGGTAGAGATCGCAACGGGCATTGAACCCCGTCTTCGGAGCCAGATCCTGGTCGATCCGGTGAAAGAGGGGTGATGATCCCGAACGGAGGAGAGATCGGAAAGACCATGGAGAAGATCATCGGCAAATCCAAGCTTCGACTGGTTCAGGGGGACATCACCCAAGCCGGTACGGAGGCCATTGTCAATGCCGCCAACTCATCTCTCATGGGTGGGGGCGGCGTGGATGGCGCGATCCACCGGGCCGGAGGACCGGGTATCCTGGAGGAATGCAAAGAGATCGTCGCCCGCCAGGGGCGCCTTCCCGCAGGGGAGGCGGTGATCACTGGCGGGGGCGATCTAAAGGCCCGGTACGTCATCCATACGGTGGGCCCGGTCTGGAGCGGCGGCAACCGGGAGGAGAGAGCGCTCCTTGCCAGTGCCTACCGGAATGTCATGAAGCGGGTACAGGCCCGGGGGATTCGGTCGGTCTCCTTTCCGTCCATCAGCACCGGCGCCTATCGTTTTCCTCTGGCCGAGGCGTCCCGAATCGCCCTCACCACGGTTTCCGCTTTTCTTCGGGAGGCGGGGGAACCGATCAACGTCCAGTTCGTCCTCTTTTCTGAAGCCGATCTGGGTGTCTATGCAAACACCCTGGAAGAGCTCCATAACGTCGGTTCCCGGAGCGGGGCCCCGGCACCGGAGGGTCAAGAGGGGTCCCATTGATCCAGCCCCATGACGATCTTATAAAGAAGTGCGAGGCGGTTCTGGCGCCCCTGGGGAAGAGGGGGGAAGAGAACAAGGTCCGCCTCCTGGTTGCCCTCGCCGCGCTCTTTCAGTCACTGGCCTCAAAGCAGCCGTTTCTCCAGGCCTACCCCAGTTTTTCCGACCTCTTTTTTCTCTTCCGTGACCATCTCGACCGGCGGGATCCCGAGGTCCTGGAAGATGATTTGGCGGCCATCTACTGCTGCCTCCACGGCTCGGACCGGGCCTATTCGGATTCGGAACGGCAGGAGATGGATGCCGCCGGCGGTTACTGGTGCCATGCCGGTGGTCTCTCTCCGCTCCTTCAGGCGGCGCCCTACATCGATCACGGGACGCGGCTGGTCGACTATGGGGCCGGAAACGGTCTCCAGGGACTCCTGTTCCAATATCTCTATCCCCATGGCAAAACGGTCCAGATTGAATTGAGCGGACCGATGATCGAAGGGGGAAAGCGCCTCCAGTCCTTCATGGGAATTCCCGAAGACCGGGTGGTGTGGGTCCACGGCAATGTGATGGACGTGCCCCCCAGGGATTTCGACTTCATTTATCTCTACCGGCCGCTCCGCCCCGAGGGGGCCCAGGGGAGAAAATTTTACGAAAATTTCGCCCGGGAACTCGACCAGGTCCGGCACCGGGTCACCATCTTCAGCATTGCCGATTGCCTGAAAGATTTTCTCAGCGACCGTTTTGCCATCTTCCATGACGACGGCCACCTCACCTGTTTCTCCAACGGGGGACGAGATGGAGCGGGATCTGGTCCGTGATAACCGGGGGCTCAAGGACAATATGGGGGCCCTGCATGGGGGCTTCCCAGCCTGAAGGCGGTTAGTGCAAGGGTCCCTTGAGCAGACGCACCTCGTCGATCCAGACGGTCCCCGTCCCTTCGATGACCAGGTTGAGCTTCACGTTGTCCGGATTCTCTCCGGCCTGGAGAAGGAAGGGGGTCTCTTCCGTCGTCCAGTCGGTGCTGCCGGTCAGGGGCGTTGCCAGATCCCGGGAGAAGAACTCCCCTTTGCCGGCAAACTGGCACCACATCTCCAGATAGGCTTTCCCCTGGACCCCTTCCGTACGCACCCTCGCCTGATAGGTGAGCCGCGCCTTTTCCACGTCGAGATCGCCGGTCTCATAGAGCCGGACCGTCCCGGGGGCTTTGGCCTCAATGCGGAGCGATCCCTTGCCGTCGCTGGAGACCTGCCGGTCGAGTTCCACCCCGTCTCGGCTGATGAGCCCCTCCAGGCTGTCCGCCTGGTAGTGTTTCAGCTCGGTGACGGTGGCCGAGGGCGGGGAGCATCCCGCCTGGAGCGCCGATAGGACCAGAACAA
>CAYUBU010000430.1:0-9145 GCA_964443105.1 uncultured Nitrospirota bacterium | reverse complement strand
TACCTGAAAATTGTCAACATTACTTGTGCTGTGCCGTTTGCAAGGTTGACACAGGAGTCATCCGACTGATTTTGTAACTTACTGTTTTTTATGACATCCTGTGCAGGATGTGGGAGCGGCTTTCCCTTGGGCCTGAATTTTCTTGTGGCAGCCCTGGCATTTCTTGTGCATGGCATCCTTAAAGGCGGGGACGCTCTCAATTTTTCCGTGGCACTGGGCGCAGGATTTCATCTTCGTGTCGCCCTTTGAGTTCGTATGGTGGCAGATGGTGCAGTCCTGACCGAGCCGCCTCTGATGGGCGCCATGCTCGAAGGTCACAGCCGCCATTTTCTGCTGCACCCGGTCGATGACAATGATGTCTGAAGAGATGGCTTTCATGGTCTCACCAACAGGCTTGGAGGTCGCCTTACCGGTCTCAACGGTTCCTTCGTTGGTCTGCCTCGCTTTTCCGGGAACCGGGGTCTTGCGTCGTGGGTCAATCTCATCCGTTAGTTCACGCAGACCCTGCTGTATGGTCGGGAGAGTCTTTACCATGGGACAGAGTTGCCGTATTGAAGAAGGGAGTTCATGGATCGCTTCGTTCCCTTCAGGACGGCTATCGTAGATCCCCGATATGAGGGTATAGGTTGCCCACGTCCTGACCTGGTACGGGAGCACCATGGCATCGAACTGGGGCAGAAGCCGGTGGAGGTCTTGAAGGATGGCGCTACGGTTGTCGCCGATCTCGATCTGAATCGTATACTTGTCGGCCGGGACACGGCGGATACGTTCTACCGAAGCACGAATTCTCGCGGCGATCGCCTCGGAGGACTCCCGAATGAACAGTTGTTCGGCAGAGAAATTTGCCCCTCCCTGGCGAGAAAATGCCGGTTCCGGGATCACGGGCATGAGCCCCTTTTGGATGGTCGGCAGCGTCTTGACCATCGGTTTCATCTCCTGAATTGATGGCGGCAGCGTCTTGAGAGCCACATTCCCCTCGGCCCGGCTGTCGTATGTGCCGACCAGCAGGGTGTAAGCCTTCCAGTCATTGACGCGGTAAGGCACCACCATGGCGTCAAATTCGGGGAGGAGCTGTTCGAGTTCTTTCAGAATCTGGCAGCGATTACCGGCGATCTGGACTTGAATGATATATTTGTCCGCTGGCGTGTTGGCAATCCGATCGCTCCACCCCATCATGTTCAGGGTGGCCGGATCGACGGGTGTTTCGGGGTGCGGGGGCGCAGGCACCGGGGGTGCATCCTTTCGTGCCGGGGGCTCAACAGCTGCCGGAATCGTGGGACGCTCCGGTGCCAGCCGCTTTGCTTCCACCGGGATCTCCGGTGCTGCAGTTTTCACCGTGCTCAACAGGTAGGTTGCCACAGCCTGCAGTTCGTTCTCCTTCAGACCCAGGCTCGGCATGGCCGGATAGTCGGGGTTCTTCTTCGTTGGGTTTCCGATAAAAGCTTTCAGTGCTTCCAAGTCCCCCTGGTATGCCGGAAGGACCGAATTGAGCGCTGGACCGATCACCTTCCGGTCCAAGCCGTGACAGGTGTTGCAGATCTTCTCGAAGATACCCTTGCCTTCTTCAATGAGTCGGGCCTCTTCGTCAGGCTGGACAGGCGCGGCGGCAGGTTGAGCTGCGATTGTCGACTCTTGTCCCTCTTTCGCGACAAAAAGAGGCGCGATCGTGAAGTCGTAGAGAAACTTGAAGAACCCCCGGTAGTCGTAGTCAAAGGTGGGGTTCTTGGCATATTCCACATCCACGGCGACCCGGGCGCTGTCAGTGAGATTGTAGCCAAGAGCGGCGGAGGCGGAAAAGGCATTGTCCTCATTGTTGTCTCTTGGTTCATCGTAATTCACGTTGAAGAGGTCGACGGTGATATCGGCGCTGGAAAATTTCTTGTAACCGTAAAGACGGGCCTCAAGATATTTGAGACGATCGGTGTAACCATCCATGCGGTAGACCGATAGCCCGGCTCCCCAAGAATCGGGCCGGCGATAGACGATACTGCCGCCATAATAATCGGCGTTGTCGACAATGTCGTAGTCATAATATTTATAATCGGCCGTGACCGAGAGGTTGTCCGTCAGATCAGCCTGAACCTGGGCGCCGGTGAGCAGGAGTTCCTCCCGGGGATCAAGAATGCCGGGCGCGAAAAGGAAGACACTGTTGGTGAAATCATCGACGGCCTGGAAGTAGTCGGCATAACTGGTGTAGACGATCTCTGAGTTGAAGCGCAGTCGGTCTAAAGCTTTGAAGGTGGCGTAGTACGAGTGTTCAGCCCACCCCGAAGTCTCTTCGTTGTAGATGGAGCGGCCGTAGACTTCCAGTCGTTTGCCCGGGAAGAGCCGCACATCGACGCCCTCCTCCGATCGAAAATCGTTGCCGTCGTTCTTCTCCTTAAGATAAGAGAGGCCGATCCGGTACCAGCCGGGCAATTCGTGTGAAAGTCTTCCGCCGAAAATGGAATCGCCGTCCCGGTCATCGTAATCGGTTTCCGCCGGGCTCCCCCCGTAGGCCGAGAATCCGAAACCGTGCCGCAAATCGCTCCCCAAGGAAAGGCCATCCACCAGTTCCGAAGCCACACCGTCGAAGACGAGCACCCGCCCCAGGTTCACCCGGGCGTTTGCCTGTTTAAGATGATAGCCGAGATAGGCGTACTGAAGATCGCCGTTGAAACTCCGCTGATCGAAACTCTGGGTGTCGGTGAAGTCCTGGCGGACCCAGCCGCCGAGATGGAAAGAAAGTTCGGGCCTGGCAAATTCATCTAAGCGAATGTCGAGATACTCGAAGAGGGGAAGGAGATTGTCGTCATTAATGGTCTCCCGTGAGTGGAGGTAAGTACGGGACTGGCCATCGAGATCAACGGCATAGGCGGTGAGGGCGACAAACAGAGAAGATAGGAGACCGACGATGGTTATTATGCGCATATGAACCCCGCAACGATCAGTTTGGTGTTTCCCAGTCCGGTCTTAGAGACGAAAGCCCTCTGGTTGCAGGAACCGGCCCCCCATCTGGGAATGGATTTTATGAATATTTTTCGTTTTAGTCAGTCTACTTAGAAAATTATATCCCCTGCCGCAAGAAACGGTCAACATTTTGTTGACAAAAAAATGTAGTTGTTATCTTTGTACCACTATAAGACAGTTGCGATTGTGGGCAAAGCCGGAGCCAGGGGCGGGCCCTAATGGTGGAAACGCCCAGGCTCCCCAGGTCATCGTTGTCCCATATTCAAATTAAAAAACAGAGGCTTATGAAGGCAAAAACACAGAAGACATATCGCCCTCAAGCTTTCCCAAGGTTCGTACGGCGGTTGGTCCAATCGATCTTGCCCTCATAATTGCAAAAAAGAAACAGTGCTGGTAGATTGTGGAACACTTAAGAATGACCTTTAATGGTTGTACAGGGGGGAAGGTTAATATGCCATCCTACGTGTCTTTTTAGCGGGTTTAAATGGAAAGGAGGAGAAGTGCCATGTCAAAACTGACGAATATTGAGGGTATCGGCGAGGCATATGCCAGGAAACTGGGCGAAGTCAGCATTACCACGAGAGAGGGGCTGCTGGAGAAGGGAGCGTCGCCCCGGGGAAGGAAAGAGATAGCGGAGAAGACCGGTATTGCCGAGAAGAGTATTTT
Source organism: uncultured Nitrospirota bacterium (assembly GCA_964443105.1). Lineage (GTDB taxonomy): Bacteria > CG2-30-53-67 > CG2-30-53-67 > CG2-30-53-67 > CG2-30-53-67 > CAYUBU01. The sequence continues at coordinate 5,530 of CAYUBU010000430.1, read as the reverse complement.
GCGCTGGGTCAACCAGGCCGACCTCTCCCGGATCAAGGGGGTCAGTGAAGAGTATGCCGAGCTCCTGGAAGTGGCCGGGGTCGACACGGTTCCCGAACTGGCCCAGAGAAAGTCGGAAAATCTGCATCAAAAAATGGTCGAGGTCAATGAAGCCAGGCAACTGGTCCGTAAACTTCCGTCGGCGACGCAGGTCAGCGGATGGATCGAGCAGTCGAAGGGGTTGCCCCGGGTCGTTCTCTACTAGGCATCATAAGATCGATCCGAGCGGTCCGTCAGTCGGGGTCTGAGACAAATCAATCAATCAGGCGGCGTTCAATTAAGAACTGCTGCAATTTATGAGGAGGGGGACAAGTATGTTCAAAGAATTCAAAGAATTTGCCATGCGGGGAAGCGTCGTTGACATGGCTGTGGGTATTATTATTGGTGGTGCCTTCGGGACCATCGTCAAGTCCCTAGTGGAAGATGTGTTGATGCCGCCCATCGGGATGCTGATGGGCAATGTAGACTTTTCGAACCTCTTTGCTGTTTTGAAAGAAGGGGCGGCGAAGGCCGGCCCCTACGTATCACTGGCAGACGCCAAGGAGGCGGGCGCGGTTTCCATCAATTACGGCATCTTTATCAACAACATCATCAGCTTTCTGATTGTCGCTTTTGCCATATTTATGGTGATTCGGGGCCTGAACAAGCTCAAGAAGGAAGAGGAAGCATCCCCTGAGGAGCCGACCACCAAGGAGTGTCCCCACTGTCTTTCCGAAATTCCCATCAAGGCGAACCGGTGCGGCCATTGCACCTCGGAGTTGAAGGCCGCTTAATGAACGATGCCGGGCGGTTCCCATGGGCGCGTCAGGTGACCATGGGCCAACCCGATTACAGAGGAGGTAGTGATGGAACTTTTAAGTATGTTGGTTCAGAATCTGGGTGTTAACGAAGAGCAGGCGAAGGGCGGTGCCGGTTTGCTTTTCAAGATGGCCAAGGAGAAGTTGGGTGACGGCGATTTCAGCCAGATTGCCTCCGCGGTTCCCGGAATGGAGGAGATGATCGGGGCCGCTCCCGAAAGCGGCGGTATGGCCAAGGCCATGGGGAGTCTCACCTCGGGGTTGGGCGGCAAACTGGGGCAAATGGGAAGTCTGGCCGGCGTGGCCAGCGGTTTTTCCAAGCTCGGTCTCGAAAAGGATATGATTGGGAAGTTCGTTCCGACGATTCTCTCTTTTGTTCAGTCCAAAGGGGGCGATTCGGTAAAGAGCCTTCTCGCGAACGTCATGAAATAAGTCTGTACGGGATTAAAGAACAAAAAAAGTCTTTCCTTTGCGCGGATCTCGCGCTATAAGAGGTCTTCTGTGTTTTTGATGAGGTGTTTTCGTGAAGCCCTTTGAAAAACTCGGTGCCTTTTACCTGGGGAAGGAGTTTGATCCGGCTTCCAAGAAGCTCCTGGATCAACTCGTCATGTACGATGCCCGGGATCTGACCACCCACGGTGTCTGCGTCGGGATGACCGGCTCGGGAAAGACGGGCCTCTGCATCGATCTCCTGGAAGAGGCGGCCATCGATAATGTGCCGGCCATCATCATTGATCCCAAGGGGGATATCACCAACCTGCTCCTCACCTTTCCCGAGCTTCGCCCCCAGGACTTTGAGCCCTGGGTCAATGTGGATGACGCCCGGCGAAAGAACATGTCCGTCGGCGATTATGCCGCAAAGACGGCGGAGACGTGGCGTCAGGGTCTGGCTGACTGGGAGCAGGGGCCCGATCGCATCCGCATGCTGAAGGAAAGCACCGACTTCAGGATCTATACCCCCGGCTCCGACTCGGGACTTCCCGTTTCCATTCTGGCATCCCTCAGGGCGCCGGCACTGGAATGGGAGGCAAACCAGGAGGTGCTGCGGGAGCAGATCCAGGGGACCGTCAGTGCCCTCCTGGGCATCGTCGGGGTTGATGCCGATCCCCTCAAGAGCCGGGAACATATCCTCCTGGCCAACATCTTCGAACACTACTGGCGCCGGGGAGAGGATCTCGACCTTGCCCGGCTCATCACATCCATTCAGTCGCCTCCCATTCGCAAGCTCGGCGTCTTCGACATCGACACCTTCTTTCCAGAAAAAGACCGCTTCGCTCTCTCCATGTCCCTCAACAACATCATGGCCGCCCCCAGCTTCAGCGCCTGGATCGAAGGCGAGCCTCTGGAGGTTCCCAACCTCCTCTACACGGCCTCGGGCAAACCGCGGCACAGCATTTTCTATATCGCCCATCTCAGTGACGCGGAACGGATGTTCTTCGTCACCCTCCTCCTGGAAAAGATCGTGACCTGGGTGAGGCAGCAGTCGGGGACCACCAGTTTGAGGGCCCTGCTCTACTTCGACGAGGTTTTTGGGTTCTTTCCGCCCACGGCCAATCCGCCGTCCAAGAAGCCGCTGTTGACCCTGCTCAAGCAGGCCCGGGCTTTCGGGCTCGGTGTCATGCTCACCACCCAGAATCCCGTCGACATCGACTATAAGGGGTTGAGCAACGCCGGGACCTGGTTCATCGGCAAGCTTCAGACCGACCAGGACAAGGCGCGACTTCTCGACGGGCTGGAGGCCGCGTCCACGGAAGCCGGCAAACCGGCCGATAGGCGTGAACTGGAAAGAATCATTTCGGGCCTCGGCTCCCGTGAGTTCCTGCTCCACAATGTTCATGGGGAAGAACCGGTCATCTTCCAGACCCGCTGGGCCATGAGTTACCTCCGTGGTCCCTTGACCCGCCCCCAGGTCAGAGATCTCATGGCCGGTGTGGCAGCGGCGCCTGCGGCATCTGGGGCCCGGGCCGGAAGCGCGCCGGGGCCGGCACAGGGGGGCGGTGCCGGGGAACGGGCCGCGGCCCCCGTCCCTACGGGCTACAGCGCGACGCCGCCGTCCCTGCCGCCGGGGCTTCCCGTGGTCTACCTGCCGGTGCGCATGAGCGCCGCCGGTGCCCTGGCCAGCCTTGAGGGCGCCCTGGGACGGGCGGTCACGTCGACGGGAAGTACGCTGGTATACGAGCCCCAACTGGTGGCTCTGGGGCAGGTCCAATTCATCAACAAGAAGCTCAGTGTCGACGAGAGCAGGCGGGTTGATCTTCTGGTGCCGCCGGCGAACCTGGAAGGCGTGCCGAGGTGGCAGGAGTCGGACACCATCGAGATGGATCAGGGAGACCTGGGCCAGCGGCCGGAAATAGGGGCTGTCTTCGGGACCGTCCCCTCACAGCTCAATACCGCCGCCGATTTCAAATCGTTGACCAAGCGTTTTTCCGATTATCTTTACAGGGACCATAAGCTGAACCTCTTCTATAATCCCGAATTGAAACTCTACGGCAAGCCGGGCGAGGAGGAACGGGATTTCAAGGCCCGGGCCCAGCAGGCGGTCCGGGAAAAGCGTGACGACGAAGTGGAGGCGATGCGGAAGAAATCGGAAAAGAAGCTCGATCGTCTGGAGGTCCGCCTGAACCGGGAGGAGCGGGAATTGAGTGAAGACGAGGCGGAACATTCCGCCCGAAAGCGGGAAGAGGTTTTTTCCATGGGCGAAACAATTGTCGGTATGCTCGGGTTGTTCGGCCGAAGGCGCAGAAGCCTTTCCGGGGCCGTAACCAAACGCCGCATGACGGCACGGGCGAAGGCCGATATCGAAGAATCGGTGGCCGAAATCGCCCGCATTAAGGAAGAGATGGAGGCGCTCCAGCAGGAAATGCAGGATGAAGCCGACACCATCTCCGAGGAATGGGAAGAAATTCTGGATAAGGTCGAAACCTACACGGTGAAACCGAGGCGCCAGGACGTTCGAGTCGATCTTGTGGCCCTGGCCTGGGTTCCCGCGTGGGAAATTGAGACGTCATCTGCTAGCGGTACTCCAAGTCACCACCGCATGCCTGCCTGGCGCACCTGAAATCGGATGCAATGATACCCCCGTAGGAGTGAACCCATGTCCATTGAACTCTCTTTTCACGGTGCCGTCGAAACAGTAACCGGTTCATGCCACCTGCTCAAGACCGGCGGGCTCAATATTCTCATCGACTGCGGTCTCTTCCAGGGGCGGGCCGCGGTGGAGAAAAAGAATTACGGCGATTTCGGTTTTGATCCTGCCGCTATCGATTACCTCCTTGTCACCCACGGCCACCTCGACCACTGCGGCAGGATCCCCGTGCTGGTGAAACAGGGGTTCAAGGGGAAGATCGTAACCACGTCGGCCACCTATGATATCGCCAAAGTCATTTTCATGGACTCCGCCCGGATCCAGGAAGAGGACTATGAGCAATGGAAAAAGATCGGCCGCCGCAGAGGGGTGGCGCCCCGGGAACCGTTGTACAGCACCATGGACGCCATGGAGACGCTGAGGTATTTCGGCACCTTTGCCGAGTACAACCGCACTGTCACCCTCAACGACAAAGTCCAGGCCACCTTTAAAGATTCGGGCCACATTCTCGGGTCGGCCTTTATTGAGATTGAGAGCAAAGGTGACGGAAAGATCATTTTTTCCGGCGACCTCGGGAACAAGAACAAGCCGATCATCAAGGACCCTGTTCTTCCCGAAGGGGGCGACGTGGTGATCGTCGAAGGAACCTACGGGAACCGGAATCACAAGAATATCGACGACACTGTGGCCGAGCTTCGCCAGGCGATTAACGAGACCTTCAAACGAGGAGGCAACGTGCTCATCCCGTCCTTCGCGGTGGAGCGGGCCCAGGACCTGCTCTACTTTCTCCGGGAGTTCGTGGAGAAACGGGAGATCCCCAGGTGCAGCGTTTTTCTCGACTCGCCCATGGGGATCAAGGTGACCGACATCATGCGCAAGCATCCCGAATGTTTCGATGAAGAAACGGCGGTTCTCTTCCGGGAAGATGGCGACCCCTTTGATTTTCACGGTCTCGAGTTCACCCGCTCGTCGGCCGAGTCCCGGCTGATCAATGGCATTAAGAGTCATGCCATTGTCATCGCCGGCTCGGGCATGTGCACCGGCGGCCGCATTAAACACCATTTAAAACAGAACATCTGGCGCGATGAGAGTTCCCTGGTCTTTGTGGGCTATCAGGCCGACGGCACGTTGGGGCGGAAGATTGTGGACGGCAAGAAGAAGGTTCGCATCTATGGTGACCTCTATCGAGTCAACGCCAGGGTCTATACCATTGGCGGTTTCTCCGCCCACGCCGATCAGGACATTCTCATTGAATGGCTCCGGGCGAGCCGGGGGATTGAGGAACTATTCCTGGTTCACGGAGAAGAGAGGGGGCTGCAGCAGTTCCGGTCAGTCCTGAATCAGGCCGGTGTCGCCAAGAAGATTCACATTCCTAGCATGAACGAGAAATTCGCATTGTAAGCCGATGCACCGGCACAGTTTTCAGGGACCTCCTCCTCTTTGCTCCCTCTACCTGCCGTCCAGTCTTCTATTTACAAACCTTGGCCGAGTGTATAAGGTAATAGAACGTTTGAGCTCACGGTTCTTTCACCTGTGAGAGTGGATTATGACGAAAGCAAGGGAAACATCCCCCGAGCTTCTACAGGAATTGACGGGCCTCCGTCGCCGG
>CAYUBU010000429.1:0-11001 GCA_964443105.1 uncultured Nitrospirota bacterium | reverse complement strand
AGTGAGAAGGTGCTCCAGTCCCTTCTGTTCCGTCAATCTTCCTATGGTTCCGATAACCTTGTCATTTTCTGTAATCTTGAGTTCATCTCTAAGGTAGGAAATATCCTGTTCAACTCTGAATTGCTCTGCATCTATGCCATTAGGAATCGTAAGGATTCTGTCTTTCTTGATGCCAAGTTTCCCGATAAGATACTGCTCCAGGTCATACGATACTGTTACGGAGTAATCAACCCAATTCCGCATTATCCATGAATAGACTTGAATATGTCTGGATTTGGTCAGTATCTGACTATGTTCAGTGTGTACTATCTTCCGATTTCCCGCCCATCGTGCTCCGATAGCGGCATAGAGTGTGGCACCGATATCGTGGGAATTGACTAACTGGATTTCTTCCTTGGCGAGAAGATTTTTTAATTTATGCGGCAGGAAGTAATTTACGCCATCGCCCTTGTCCAATATGTAGTAGGGAATAGTGAGGCTTTCAATGTTGCCCAGCATTTGAGGAGCAGGTTCTTGAAGAACACACAAGGTTGGTTTAAATTTGGACTTGTCCAGTTCTTTTATAGTATTTAGGATCACCTGCTCTAAGCCTCCAACGCCAAAGCAAGGGGCTATAAACATGATATTGACTGGTTGTTTAGCTGGATTCATTTTTGGAAGAGAAGGTTTGACCACAACAATTAGTATAACTGCCGATCCCTGAAGCCAGGGTTAACTTCCATATAAAGAGCATTGCTACACCGCCCTTAAGATTTCGACCATGCGGTGTGCCGCATTGCCATCCCACAGTTCAGGACGGCTTCCTTTTCGGCAGCGGCCATCAATGATCTTGAGGCTCTCTTCCAGGATTCGACTCTTGTCGACACCGACCATGATATTTGTCCCTTGCTCCACGGTGACCGGTCGCTCCGTGTTCATTCGAAGTGTCAAACAGGGAATGCCGAGGACCGTGGTTTCCTCCTGAATGCCGCCGGAGTCGGACATGACAAACCGAGAATGGAACACGAGCTTCATGAAGTCGAGATACCCGAGGGGGTCAATTAACTTCACTTGGGCGTTTAGACGGATGTTGGTCTTCTTTATTTGATTCAAGGTTCGGGGGTGGACGGGGAAAACGACGACCATTCTGTCGGATATTTCCGATACAGCAGCAAGAATATCGGAGAGGATGGCATGGTTGTCTACATTCGATGGGCGATGTAAGGTGAGTACGGCGTACGGTCGGACCGGGCTGCCGGAATTTTCCGTGAGGCCGAGCTCCTGAAGCACTGTCGACTTCTCTGCTTTTGCCTTATGCTGCAGCAGCGTGTCGATCATCACATTGCCGACGAAGTGAATCTTTTCTTTGGGGATACCTTCATCCCGGAGGTTCTTTTCCGCGCTGGGCTCTGTGATGAAGAGCACATCGGAGATGGCATCGGTGAGGATCCGGTTGATTTCCTCCGGCATGGTCCTGTCAAAGCTTCTCAGTCCCGCCTCCACGTGGATCACCTTGATTCCGAGCTTCTTGGCCACCAGGGCGCAGGCAATGGTGGAGTTCACATCGCCCACGACCAGGATGTAATCGGGAGCTTCATCCTGGAGAACCGGTTCGAAGCGCTTCATGATTTCTGCTGTCTGGCAGGCATGAGATCCAGAGCCCACCTCCAGATTGTAATCGGGTTTGGGGATTCCCAGGTCATCAAAGAAGAGTTTCGACATTTTCTCATCATAGTGTTGGCCGGTGTGAACGATCAGGGAGACCATTTCAGGCTGATTCCCCTTTCTGTTGTGCTCCTCGATGGCCCGTGCGATCGGTGCAATCTTCATGAAATTCGGCCTCGCGCCCACAACGCTGATTATTTTGAGTTGTTCTTTCATAGTTCTCCTCAAGTTGACGGGCTCTTGACCCAGACGTTGCCGTTTCCTCGAATGAAATGAATCAGCCCCACGACGGCTGCGTAGTTGAGCAGAACAAAGGTGTAGGGCAAGGTGAAATATCGAAAGCTGATCTCTTTACGGCTCAAGAAGTAGCCGGCCAGTGCGCAAAGATAAAAAAGGCCCTGGCAGACCAGGGTGAAGTGGTAGACCCTGCCCGAAAGAAAGAGATTCAGTATCAAAAGCGCCATCAGAGCATAGGGGACAAGGAGTCTGAAAAATTTGTGAGAGAGATAGCTCCACAGGAGGCGGTTCTTTTTGGGAGAGAGGGCCTCCGGGAGAAACCTCAGGAGTTGAAAATTTCCCATCAGGGTTCTGACTTTTCGCTTCAGTTCGTTCTCGTGTTTGAGTACCAGGGAGTCGTAGGCCCGTGCTTCTCCGTCCCAGACCACCCGGTAGCCCTGGAGTACAACCCGCATGGGGATGAGGACATCGTCGAGCATCGTTTGCGAAGGGATGGGTTGGAAAAGGTGCCGCCGTATCGCATAGATGGCTCCGGTAACACCGATGACCGAATCAATTTCACTTTCCCTTCTGCGGATCCACTTTTCATAGTTCCAGTAGAGGCCCATCGATTTATTGATGTCGTCATCGATGCCGGGGGTCAGAAAGAGTTCGCCGGTTACGGCACCGGTTTTGGGATCACTGAAATTGGCAACAAGCTGGCCGATGGCATCGGCTTTGAATGTCTGCCTGGCATCGGCGAACACGACAATCTCCCCCTTGGCCATGGCAAGAGCGTGGTTGAGAGCATCGGCCTTGCCCCGGCGGGCGGCAAAGGCATACAGGGCGACACCGTCCTTCTCGTGGGCCCGAACGATTTCTTCGGTGCGATCCGACGAACCGTCGGATACCACTAGGATTTCCATCTTATCTCGCGGATAGTCCTGGCTCAACAGATTCTCGATCCGCCGTTCTATGTTCGGCTCTTCGTTGTGTGCTGCGATCACCACGGAGACCGATAGAAAAGCTGGCTCCTTGTTGACACCTTTTCTCGTCAATAGGGATGCCAGATACAGCACAAGAGGGTATCCCAGGTAGGTGTAGAAAACAAAGAAGAAAGAAAGCCAGAAAGCAAATACCATCAGGGTCCCAGGTTGCAGGCGTTGGTCGTCTCCGCGGGCAAGCGGAGACTCTAAGGTTGTCGCTAGTCCACGAACCGGAATTTCATGATGTACCAGAGAGCGGAAACGCCGTCTTTCCAGCCGATTTTCTTGCCCTCACTGTAATCCCGCCCGCTGTAGGAGATGGGGACCTCGTAGATCCGCCACTTCCGCTTGGAAAGCTTGGCCGTGATCTCCGGCTCGAAGCCGAAGCGGTCGCACTTGAGGGGGATACTCTGAATGACTTCCCGTTTGAAGACTTTGTAACAGGTCTCCATGTCGGTGAGGTTCAGGTTTGTGGTCATGTTGGACAAGAGGGTCAGAAATTTGTTCCCCAGGTAGTGCCAGAAGAAGAGCACCCGGTGGGGGCCGCCCAGGAAACGGGAGCCGTAGACTACGTCGGCGCGCCCATCGAGGATCGGTCCGAGCAGCTTGCCATACTCCGCCGGATCGTATTCGAGGTCGGCGTCTTGAATGAGCACGATGTCGCCGGTGGCCTCCTTAAAGCCTCTCCGGAGTGCCGCCCCTTTCCCCTGGTTTACATCCTGGTAGTAGATATGTACCCGCTCGTCGGTGATTGATTTTAGTACCTCCCGGGTGTTGTCTTTCGACCCGTCATCGACAACCACCAATTCCTTGTCGAAATCCTGTTCGAGCACGCGATTGATGAGAGCGAGAACGGTTTCTTCTTCATTGTAGACGGGAATGACTATGGAGAGCTTCATCGTGCAACACCTCCTCTATCTGTTGATGGTTTGAGCTAAACGGCTTTTTTTGTGACCATGGGGAAGAACCTGGGGCCTCAGTTTCGGGAGAGTACCAGTGGATCGGTCGGTTCCGGCCACGGGGCGTGCAATTGAGCCCACGGGTCAAATTTGAGCGTCACCCTCTCCGTCGGGTTCCGCAGGGCGATAAACCCCGTGGGATCTTCAGGAACAGGGTATTGGTAAACGGCGGTCCCATTGTCTGTTTTCCACGCCGGGTGGTACCGGTAGCGCAATACGATCAGGTCCGACTCGGGGCGAAGCTCTGTCAGTTCAATTCTGTTTACCCTGGCTTCAATCTTGCCGCCGCCGATGAGCATGCGGGATGCATCCCCGGGGACCCGAAAGACATGATAATTCCCGACGTTTTGTTGTTCCGAGCCCAGTGCTGCCGAAACGAGGTCGCGGGCTTCTTCTGTTTGTGTCAGAATCCACGTAATCCCCCATCGATCAACGACAGTCCGGAATGCCTCCGGCGTCCACTGGTCCAGGGTCCTGCCCCAGACGATATTGCTCAGGAACTGGGCGGGGTCCCGTCTTGCGGGAAAATTCGATCCGATGACTTCCCGTCCGTAAACCATAGGAAAGATCTTGGATTCGTAACCGTCATATTGATATCCGTCTTTGGACTGAATCAATAGGCGATCGGTTGTGGCCGTTTGCTCCGTAATAAACGCACCAAGGGGGTCGTTGACCGGGGGGAGGGGCAGGCTTTCGGGCTTACCCAGGGAAAGCGCGCCCGCCGCTACAACGATGGCCACGACGGCGGCCGATATACCCGATGGGATACGTGCCTTCTCCGCCAGGACTGCCAAAGCGGTGCCCACAGGGAAAGTCAGGAAAATGAAGGACGTCAGATTGAAACGGACCGGCTGCATCTTGAGAAAGACCGGCAGGAAGGAGCCGAAGAACTTCACGAACACAGCGAAGCCTGACGTGAGAGCCAGAGCGACCGTAACCCGCGTGCCGCAGGATCTCTTCAAGACGGTGTAGCCAAAGATGGCAAGGCCCAATCCCAGGAGCCCTGCCATGATTTTCTTGAGTGTCATGGCATCACGTATCCGGCCCCAATCGGCATTGGTGAGGTGGTCTTCCAGGGTCATCGCCTCCATAAACGGAAACGGCTGATCCGGCGCTTTCATGGCCAGCATGCAGGGATAAAACCAGAAGAAATTTATGGCCAGGATCAGCAAGGGGGCCATGATGATCGCTGTTCTCCACCGGATGTGCAGTGGTCGGGCAAACAGGGTATACAGGGCCAGGGCGGGCACCAGAATCGTCGGACTGACAATGTGAAACAGGAGGAGCAGGGCTGCGGAAAGGCAGAAACCGAGATAGATTTTCAGGCCTGGTTTTTCGACCAGGTTCAGGAAAAGGGCGAGAACATAAGGCGAAAAGTAAGATGCCGCCGCGAAGGATACCAGCCCCCATTGGAAATAGGCGATAAAATAGGTATAGAGCCACGTTGCGGCAACCAGGACGAGCAGAATCCAGGCCTGGGATGTCTCGGCAATGCCGAGCCGTCTGGCAGCCAGCCAGGTCCAGAGCGGACAGGTGAGCAGCGTCACAAAAAGAAAGGCTCTGACCACAGCCCCGGGGCTGAGGAAAGGGAGCAGGATGCCCAAGACCTCCTGGGGCCTGGCGCCGGCATCCTGGTCCGGTTGCATGAAGGTTCCTGCCGAGACGGCGGGGTCATAGCCCCAAGGCAATCCGCTCTCCCGGAGGGCCTCCCGGAATAAATGGACCCGGTGGGTATGCACGGGATGATCCGTATACTGAAGCGGTGTCGAGCGCAATGCCTCCCAGGGCGGCAGGAATAGACACGTGGCCAGCAGATGGAGCCCCAGGATTACTGCCAGGGCAGTGCGGGCCGCCGCCCTTTCTCCTCTATTTTCACTGATCATATTATCGGTTGTCATCAATTGAAACGATGAGGGACGTTACATCGCCGGTCGTCCCTGCCGCCCCTTTTCCTTTCCAAAGCCTGGTTATCGGGCTCAGAGCGTAGACGCCAAAAACCAGAATAACCGGTTCGACGATAAAGCGGTACCTTTCGGCGACGTGGGTAAAATAGTAGACCAGGGGCACCAGGAATAAAAACGCCAGCAGAGGCCAAACAGGCCGTTTTTGCCCCATGGCCAGTGCGATGCCGACCATCATGAAGGGGAGCGGCAGCAGGTGGAGCATCTTCTTGATTCCACTCAGAGATATGGAGGTTCTCAGGTTGCCCGTCCACTCACTGGCGCCGGCCTTTTCCCCGAACCAGAACAGAGCCATGCGATCCAGGCTCAGTCGGAAGAACTTCGCCGGGTTTGCTGCGATGAAAGCGATAGCTTCCTTGCGGGCCTCGTCCATGTAGGGAATCTCGCCCATGGCTTGGTATCTGAGAAATTCACTCTCGCTGTTGGTGGGATGGTCATCGAGGACGTTATAATGTCGGCCCGATACGAGGGCGTCCCAGACCGGCTCGTTGTTCCCCAATCGAAGTTCGAGACCGAAATTGGACCGGAGCATGACGCGATCAAAGACCCTGTGGTTTCGCACCAGCCAGGGTGTCAGCATGAGGCAGGTTGCCAGGGTGATGGTTGTGACAAATTGGAATCGGTCTTTCCACGTCTGGGATCGGTGGAACAGGAGCCAGAGTGCCACAAAGGGATAATAGATGAGAATCACCGCATTGACATTGGCCATGAATCCCATAAAGAGCCCCAGAAGCAGCCCCCTGTGCAATGTCAGTCGTCCCGGCAGTTGTATGACCCACGCAATCAGAACAATCGAGAGGAAGGCGAAGGCCGTTGTGTCCCAGATCGTGTTGATGGCATGCCAGACAGAAGGGGGATAGAGGGCCAGGACCACGGCGGCCCCGTACCCGGCGGCCTCTCCGAAGAGCGGGGCGGCTACATAGAATATGGCCGCACAGCTCAAGGCCGATAGCAGGCAATTGGCAGCCAAAGCGACAATGGCCGCCTGAGTTGTGTACACGCCGAAGATCTTGAAAATCAGGGCCAGGAAATAGGGATAGGCCGGCATGAGCCAGGCCGTGGGGCCCGTCGGTTCCGTGAAAGGTGAACTGAAGCCCTGTCCCGTGGCGATGGCCTCGGCAATCCGTCCTGTTTCATATCCGAATGCCCAGTCACTCTCGATCATATACGATTGGAAATAATAGAGCAGAGCCAGCCGGATTGAAAGAGCGGCCAGGACAATGAGGAACAAAACCTTTTGTCTTGTCCTGGTCGGCCGCGTCTTCGCTTCCTGCGTGCCTGTTCTGGGTGAAGGTTCCATCATTATTTCTTCTCAATCGATTTGTCGAGCATTCTGCCCATATCCACCTCGATCCCTTTGACTGGCTCGTTTTCGTGGCCCACCTGGCGATAGACCGAAACGGCCTGGGGGTAGGCGGTCCCTTTTCGTGTGACGGGATAGGTGCCCAGCAGACGCCAGTTCTGGGGATAGGCGGCCACCGTCTCCTCGAGGAGTTGATGGTGCGGGACGCGCCGGTTCTCAGGCATCGATCGGTCCGTCACCACAATCCCGACAGGGATCTTGTCCAAGTAGGTCATGATTTCTTCAGTCGACTTGAAGAGCGGTTCGTACTCTTCTCCGCCCCAGGTACTGCTGGCCAGGACCTTGCTTGCCCGGAGCACGATATGACCGGGCCGTGATTCACGAAGGGCGATTTCTGAAATAAACATACCCTCACCGTTGGCGTCGGAGGAGATGAGAAAGACCGACTCGCTGAACTCCGGCTTTGCCAGCAGATCCGTCGCGATGGCTTCAAAACCGAAGGTCGCTTTTCCGGGGATGGCAAAGGTTTCCCCGGCAAACACCATGAGAGCGGCCAGGCTCAGCGCCATCACTTTCTTCTGACTGTTCCACGCCGGCAGGGGAAGACGGTCAGCAACAAAGACCAGTCCCGCGGCAAGAAGAAGCAATAAGGCAGGAACAGCCGGTATCAGGTGTCTCCCTTCCAGGCCGCAGGGGATCACCGACTGATAAAGGAGAACGCTCAAGGGCCAGGCGCCTATGGCACCCCACTTTCCGGTCCTCTGATCGCCCATAACCGGTCTGATGACCCGCACCACAAAACCGGTCGCCACGAGAATGAAGAGACCAAAGCCGGTCAGCTTGATCAGGTTGAGAGAGTAGTAAGGGATGGCGGCCAGGGTGAAACCGAGATTGACCCCGCCGTCTTGCCAGCCGTTCATGACCATGTCCAGGGTCATATAGTAAAAAGGGGCACAGAAAAGCAGGACGACGACCACGGGAATCCAGAAGGAGAGACGACCCAGCAGATAGAAGCGGCGTGTCATCAAGATGGCCAGCACCGGAACCAGCGCCAGGGCCAGTGCGGTGCCTTTGGTCATGATGGCCAGGCTGGCACAGAGGCCGAAGCCGACGGCATTCGGCCATTTCTCCCCGTCGAGATAACGTCCATAGTAGAGAACGGCCCAGAAACAGAGGAGGGCCACCAGGACTTCCGTCATGAGCATACTGCTGAACTCCTGGACCAGGGGGACGGCGAGCAGGAGCATACCGGCCGCGAGGGCCACGGTGGAGCCGAATTCCTTGCGCACGGTCAGAAAAACGGTGCCCGCCAGCAGTGCGGTCAGTGAGGCCATGAGCATGACCACTGACAGCCGGGAAGGGGAGAAGATGAGGGTCCAGGCTGCCTGGACCATGTAGAAGAAGGGCGGCCAGTGCCCCAGCGCCACTTTCGGGTAATGGATGTAATAGTTCTCGGCGAAGGCCATGGGATTCGCCAGATCTAAAGAAGCGAGGTAGTCCCGGACCATGAGGCCGGTGACAAAGTGACCGGCTTCGTCGGGGTAATTGCCGAATTCGCTCTGGAAGGCGCCACCGGCGTATTGAAGGGCCACCTCCACCAGAAAGAAAAGAGAGAACGCCAGGAGGATTGGAAACAGGCGCGAGCCAACTATGCCCCGGCCGACGGTGCGGCTATCAATTGGTTCTTTACAGGTGTCTGGCTTCATGGTGTCCGTCTTGGATATCATGGTTCTTTGCTGCTCACTTCGGATGGATAGACTGCTTCTGCCCCATGGATTCATAGAGCTTCCGGTAGCGTTCCACAAACCCTTCGTGGGAGAACTTCTCCAGTATAAGGTTGTGACAGTTTCTCTGATATTTGTCGTAGTCGGTCTTCAATTCCACGATAGCCGCTTCCAGTGCGCGCCAGTTCGGTTCAAAGACGACCCCCGTGCCGGTCCTGTCGACCAGACCTGCCAGGGAGGTGGGGCGGCTGACCAGCAGCGGTTTGCCGTGGGACAAAGACTCGATCGCGCTGTGGGGGCAGGGCTTGAGGCTGTGCTCGTCAAGACCAGGCAGGATGGTGGCGTGGGACGTTCGATAAAGGGCATCCATGTCGGGGATATAGCCGTTGAGTACTTCCACGTTGGTCACCCCCGACTTCTGGATGAGACCTATCAGGCGTTCGTAATCATGTTCGCGCCAGACCAGACGAAACCGAACTTCCGGCAGGCGCTTGGCCGCATGAAGCATGAGATAGATGCCCCGGTTGAGAAAATCGTGACTGCCGAAGGGGGCTGTTGCAAAAAGCATGGAGAAAGGACCTTCAGGCGGCACGTATTCCTTCTTCTCAAAGCCCGGATAGATGAGCTTGACCGACTCCGGCGGGAACTCTGCCTGTCGAAGAATCTCCTGATCCCGCTCCGACTCCACTACCACGTAGCGGAACCGGCGGAGGTTTTCGAGATTGCGCTCAAACGCGGGGATCGACTTGGTGTTCTTGCTGATGGTGATGATGGCCGAATCATTGGCCAGACGGGGGGCGAGGAAGCGCTCTGCGGGGCCGCAGAAAATGTGATTGATCCCGCCTCGCCTCGCCCGGCGGGCCATGATCGGAAGGGCCGGGAGCGAGAGAGGCAAGGGCAGCCGCTTGAATTTGCCCTGGAAGCTAGGCTCCTTTTCTTTGAAATTGAAGCTGACAAAATTGACGTCAAAGAAGCCGTTCATGGCGGCGATGAGCGACTCCACCTCCTTTGAGACCGCTTCCCAGCGGGGGCGGTAGTTGATCATCCAATAGGTGAGGGCAGGTTTTGTCATGGGTGCTAAGACCTTTCTTTCATCTTCCCATATGACACGAGTCTTTCGGTCTTTCTCTTTAGACCGGATATTGCATGAGTAAATCTATTACGGCCCCTCATGACGATCACTCATGCAATATCCGGGTTAGGGCGAGTTGTTGACGGCGTCCCTCAATGCCTCTGTCTGATGATGCTTCTCGAAAAACCAGAGGACCACCCCCGGGAGGGCGCCGAGAAGGTGCAGGATGTGGTAGATGATTCCCACGCTGACACTGATTTCAGCGGGAACATTGAGAGCGCTGAAGAAGTAGACAAGCGTTCCTTCCCTGACACCGAGCCCGCCGATGGACACCGGGATCACCGTGGCCACATAAAGAATAGGGATGAAAACGATGTAATAGACGAAGTCAACGGCGGATCCGTATGCCAAATAGAGAAAGTAAAAGACGCCGATGCGGCACACCTGCACAACCACCGACAATGAGAAGATCTTCACAAAAATCTTTTTCAACATCTCCTTGTCAGTCAAGGCCTGAAAGAGGTGGTTGATTTTCTTCAGCTTGCCCTTCTGGAAGACGCTCATGGAGGCGGTAAGGGCCCGAAGGAAAGGGCTCAGAAGCCATGCCGCGACGATCAAGGCGTTCAGCAGCAAGAGGGGAAAAATCAGGTCCGTCGATAACCCGAGAAAATAGGCAACGATCGCCCCGGCCAGGGCGACAAGAAACATGGAAAAGATACCCATGAAACGGTCAATGAGAATGGTGGCCGTGATATCGAGAAGGCGTCCCTGGTTCTTCCTGTTGAGGGCGAAACCTCGGAAGAGGTCGGGTCCCACGCCGCCGGGAAGCAATTGCCCCAAAGACATGCTGATGTATGTGATTCGGATCAGTTCCCCCATGGGTACCGCCATTTTCTGGCTGTCCAGAATTACCTTCCAGCGCATGGCCATGATAACCCGCAGGCCCATGATGAGAAGAAACGCCAGGCCCGCCCAATAGAGATTCATCTCCTTGGTGAGGCGGACCGCTTCGCCAAGATCGATGGACCTGGCAAGAAGGAACAAGAGGGCCGCGGCCACCGATAAACGCAAGATGAAGGTGAGGGATTTCTTCATTTCTTACCCTCGGACATGGCCGTGGTCCTATCTCCCTCGCC